>CAVZZS010000001.1:0-14698 GCA_963779925.1 uncultured Nanoarchaeota archaeon
GCCATGTTCAAATTTTTGAAGGAAAAATTGAAGCAATGGACTGAAAAAATTTCAAAAAGTCCAGAAGTAGAAGAAAAAATTGAGATTGTAAAGAAAACTAGTTCTAAAAAAACGAAAAAGAAAATTGAAGTTCCAATGCCAATGAAATATAATCCTGGCACGGAGACTTATGAGTCCGATTTTGAAAAATTAAAAGAAAATGTCCAGGAAATAAATGAAAAAGAGTTGCCAAAAAGTTTTTTTGAAAAAATAAAAGAAAGAGCGGGCAAAGTAAAAATTTCAGAAGAAGAATTTGAGAAATATAAAGAAGAATTGGAAATTCTGCTTTTGGAAAATAATGTGGCATTTGAAGTTGTTGAAAAGATAACAAAAAAATTAGAGGAGGAAATGGTTGGAAAAGAGTTTTTGAAAAAAGAAGTTGAAGAGCAAATAAAAGAAATGATAAAAGATGTAATCTCTGAAATCTTGATAAATCCGTTTAACCTATTTAACAAAATAAGAGAAAAAGAGGTTTGTGTAATTCTCTTCTTTGGAATTAATGGCAGTGGCAAAACAACGACGATCGCCAAAATTGCAGAGATGTTAAAAAATAAACATATAAGCAGCGTAATGGCCGCTGCAGACACTTTCAGGGCGGCATCAATAGAGCAGTTAAAAGAACATGGAAAAAGAATTGGCATAAACGTCATTGCACATGAATATGGAAGTGATCCTGCATCTGTGGGATTTGATGCAATAAATTATGCAAAGAAGAATAAGATAAATTGTGTCCTGATAGATACTGCAGGAAGAATGCATACTGAAAAGAATCTTATAAGAGAAATGGAAAAAATTTCAAAGGTTTGTCACCCCGATTTAAAAATTTTCATAGGAGAATCAATAACCGGCAATGATGCAACAGAGCAAGCAAGAACATTTAATGAGAGTATTGGGATTGATGGAATTATTCTGTCTAAATCGGATATTGATGAAAAAGGCGGGACAGCACTTTCTGTAGGCTATATAACAAAAAAACCAATTCTTTTTCTCGGAACAGGACAATCTTATTCAGATATAGAGCCTTTTGATAAAAATAGGTTTATGGAAAAATTGGGCTTATAGTTTTTTAAACTTTTGAATTATATAACTATATGAAAAAGAGATGGGTGTTATTCAGCCTCGCACTTGCTTTTTTAATTGCCTCTTTAGTTATAGAATATGTCGCAGATGTAAACCTCTATCATATTTATCCGAATCTTACAATTTCGCAAGATTTTTTGTTTAATCATACCCCGTTCATCAATATCCTGTGGCTTTCAGATTTAATTCTTATTTTAGCTACAACTTCTTTCCTGGTTTTTACGTTCTCAAAAAAGAGAATAAAAAGTTTTCCTTTTTATGCAGTTGTTATAGGAATTTTTGATTTATTAAGGGCAGTATTTATTTATCTAACTCCATTAGGAAATCCGCATCCAACTTCGGGGTTGGGTTTAGCCTTTTTGCCGAGCGGAGGGATGTTTCCAAGCGGGCATGTTGGAGCCATGTTTTTATTTTTTCTATTTTCATTAAAAGCTAAATCAAAATATTGGAGCATCTATTTTATGGTTCTTCTAATAGCAGAAATAATCTCTATGATATTAAGCAGGGGCCATTACACAATCGATATGATCGGAGCACTTTTCATATCATTTGCTATATGGAAAGTTTCTGATGAGCATTTCAAGAAAAAGCTAATTTTAAAGTAAACCCAAAATTTAATAACTATAATTCTACTCCCTTTTTTATGTTAGAACGTCTTAGTGAAGTGCTAAAGAAAGCCACAAATAGAATTACAAATGCTATCTTTCTTGACAAAGAAGTAGTAGATTCAATAATAAGAGATCTGCAAAGAGCCCTAATTGAAGCAGATGTAAATGTTCAATTGGTAAAGGAACTAAGCGATAAAATAAGGAAAATAGCATTTGATGAAAGAATTAAAGGAATAGACAAAAAAGAGCATCTCATAAAAGCGCTTCATGATGAACTTCTTGGTTTCTTAGGAGAATATAAGCAATTAACACTTAAGAAAGAAAATAGGATTATGCTTCTGGGGTTATATGGTGCGGGAAAAACAACTACCTCTGCCAAAATAGGAAATTATTTTGCAAAAAGAGGAAAGAAAGTTGCTTTAATAGGATTAGATGTTCACCGTCCTGCAGCATCAGAACAATTACAACAACTTGCAGAGAAAAATAATCTGTCTTATTTCATAGACAAAGATGAAAAAAATGCCGTAAAAATTTGGAAAAAGTTGGAAAAAGAAGAAAAATTGGATAAATTTGATTTGATCATTATAGATACGGCGGGAAGACATACACTTGATGATGAATTAATAAAAGAATTGAAGTCTCTGAATAAGGAAATTGTTCCTACAGAAACTATCCTTGTAATGCCCGCAGATATCGGGCAGGCAGCAAAGCAGCAAGCTTCTCAATTCAAAGAAGCAATTAGTATTTCAGGGGTTATAATCACAAGAATGGATTCGACTGCAAAGGGAGGAGGTGCTTTGACTGCTTGTGCAGAAACAAAAGCACCAGTTTATTTTATAACGACAGGAGAAAAAATAAATGATATTGAAGAGTTTAATCCTGAATCTTTCCTGTCCAGATTATTAGGAATGGGTGATTTAGAAACTCTGATAGAAAAAGTCCGATTAGTTACAGATGAAGGCAAACAGGAACAGATGCAAAAAAGACTTGAAGAAGGAAAACTTACACTAAGTGACATTGTAGAGCAAACAAAATCTATGAATTCTTTGGGGGGTTTTGACAAAATAAAATCAATGATTCCAGGATTGTCCAATATAAATGCAAAAATTCCAGAAGGGATGATGGAAAATCAGCAAGAAAAAATTTCCAGATGGGAGCATATACTAAAATCAATGACACCCGAAGAAAGAGAAGAACCCGAATTAGTGAAAAAACAAACCTCTAGAATCGCGAGAATCGCAAAAGGGGCCGGTGTCAATACAAGCGATGTAAGAGCATTGTTAAAACAATATGATGTTCTAAGCAGTATGATAAAAGAATCCCCAGATTTTTCAGGGGGAATAAGTCAAAAGCAATTACAAAAAATGATGAAAAAATTTGGAAAGAAAGGAATGAGGATCTAAAATGAAGATTCATAATCTAAAGTATAAAGTATTATTGACTATCTTTATTATTGCATTATTAAGTTCAATTATTCTTTCATTTGTTCCCCTGCCCCTCATCTGTACGCCACTTGAAGGCTGTAATACGGTTCAGGCATCTAGTTATGCAAAAACATTTGGTATAGAAAACAGTTATTTTGGTATTGCAATATTTGCGGTAATGTCTCTTATAATTTATGCCCATATAAAAAAACCACATAAAAATAAAGAATTTCTGATTAATTTAGCAGTATTCCTTGGAGCAATGGTCGCCTTTTATTTTCTCTATCTACAGAATTTTGTTCTCCATGCATTTTGCAAATATTGTCTTGTAATCGATTTTGGAATGGTTATTTCATTTGGAATCTTGAATCTTCCATGGAAAAAAAGAAATATCAAAATAAAATAACAAAATGTCATCGGAAATCCTAAGTCAAGGCGCAGAGGCAGTAATAACACAAAGAGGGGAGGAGATAATAAAGAAGAGAGTTGAAAAATCATATAGACTAAGAGAACTTGATGAAAAGATAAGAAAATTAAGAACGCGTTCAGAAGCCAAGCTTCTTGAGAAAGCATCAAAAGTAATTGCAGTCCCAAAGACCCTGAAAGTTGATGAAAATAATAAAGAGATAATTATGGAAGCGATTGAAGGAAAAAGACTTTCTGGTAGTCTTAATACGTTCTCTCTGGAAAAACAAAAAAGAATATGCGAAAAGATAGGAGAGAATATTGCAAAAATTCACCAAGAGAACATAATTCACGGGGATTTGACCACTGCTAATATGATTTTGGTGGAGGATAAAAATGATTTTGATGTTTATTTTATAGACTTTGGCTTGGGTTTCATAAGCTCAAAAATTGAAGATAAAGCCGTAGATCTGCATCTCTTAAGGGAATCATTTGAAGCGGGATTTGCAAAAAATTGGGAGATTTTGTTTAATTCAATAAAAGAGGGATATTCAAAAAACTACAAAGATGCACACTTAATTTTGGAACGATTCAGAGCAGTTGAAAAAAGAGGGAGATATAAACAAGGCTCATAACTGAAATTTAGATAATAAAAATCCTTATAAATAAATCAACTTTCATTTTTTATCAGAGCCCCATGGTCTAGTGGTCAAAGATGCAAGCCTTTGAAGCTTGTGACCCAGGTTCGAATCCTGGTGGGGCTATTTACCTTTTTGACCATTTTCAAGGATTTTGCCCATTTCGACATTATACCGCCCAAAAAATATAAACCTATACTGCTCGGTCGGGGCAGACTTATAAATTATTTGTATAAGATTTGTATATCTTAAGCAAGGAAATGCCTATTAAGAGCTACGGCTGGCTTAGAAAGAAAAATTAGTAAATGGCTAAAAGATATTTAAGTAACAAAAATTTCTAATTGCTTATGGAAGCAATAAAAAATATTAAAAAAAGAAATCTACGAATCTTTACTTTATCCAATTCATTAATGGCATTTGCTTTTGGTTTATTTGGACCCTTTTATTACATCTTCATTAATAAAATTGGGGGAAGTATAGAAAATTTTGGAATAGCAATAGGTTTAGTTGTTTTATCTGGAGCATTAGTTTCTTTATTTATAGGAAAATATTCTGATAAATTTGGTCGAAAACCATTTTTGATAATTGGTGGATACGCTTCTGCAATACTTGTTTTTCTTTATACAATTATTGGTTCTATTTGGCAGTTATATCTGCTTCAAATATTCAATGGGCTAATTGTTTCTCTTTTCGGGACAGCAGAAGCATCTTTCTTAGGTGATATTACTGAAAGAGAAACTAGGGGAGCAGATATTGGAAAATATGACGCTTTTGTTGGAATTGCAGAAGCTATGGCAATTTTTGCAGGAGGTTTTCTAGCAGGAAAATTTGGTTTTGAGATTGTATTTTATATTGTATCTATAATTTTTATTATTACTACAACAATAATGCTAAAATTAAAAGAAAAATGATTCCTCAACAACTTAAGAAAGCAATAAAAATTATTTGTACAAGAATGAACAGTAAGGATCTTAGTTGGGCTTTTATTGGCAGTACTAATTGTACTTTGCAGGGTATGGAAGTATCTCCCAGAGATTTGGATTTAGTCACGAGATTGAACGATTTAAGGCAGGTTCCACACCTCTTTGAGGATTATTCTCCATCAAACATAGAAGAGTTAATGCCAGACCCTAAAGATCCTGCATGGACCGCTAAATTAGTAAATCACCCTGCCTTTAATGTGCATGCTTATGTTGAAGGAGTAGATATGCAGATATTGGGAGAGAAAGATGATGGAGATTATGTGAGTAAGTTAATTGCTAATAGAATTATCTATGTTCCTTTTAATGGGTTAAAATTGCCTTGTTTTACTTTAGAAGCTGAGGCAGAAGTGTACGAAGAGACATATAATCCAAAAAAAGCAGAAAGGATAAGACAGTTCTTAAGAGATTCCAAATAATTTATTCTGTGTCACCTTAATGTAGTCGACAATCCTTAAAAACTCTGTCAGCATCGACAAATTAAGGATGCCGAAGTATTAAAGGCACGAAATCCCCGATTGTGCCAAGATGGTAAGCGACCCTGGTGGGGCTATCAGTCTTTAAAGACACTTTCATAGAACAATTCTCTATTCACATCCTGTCTCTTAGGTATAATCCCCAACCAACGTTCAAAGATTGTTGGCTCATACTTTTCCCCAATTATAACTCCCGCAAGTTTTTTGTATTCCTTGCTTCCCTTTGATTTTGGATCATAGATAAAAGCAGGAGTAAATTTTGAAACAGATTTTACAACGTTGATATCTTCAGGAATGACGGCTAAAATCGGAATTTCTGCGGTCCTTTCGATATCATCAATCGACAATTCAAATGGTTTGTCATAAACTTTGTTTAATATCAAACCGTCTATTTTCATTCCCCTTGTTTTAGCATCTTTAATTGCTTTCAAAGTCATAGTCAAGGTAGGATAATCTGGGGTAGTAACAATAAAAATTTCATCAGAAGCCAACATTACAGAAAGAGTTTCATCATTTAAAGCAGGAGAAGAATCAATAAGAATAACATCATATCTGTCTTTTAACAATTTTATTTTGTCTTTTAATTTAAATAAGTTTAACTTGCTTCGGTAAAAGATAGATGCAGGAATAATATCAAAATTAAATTCATCCATGCTCATAATCGCATCTTCTATGTTCTGATCGCTGTTTAATACATGGTGAATTGTAATTTCCGGTTCAATTATATTTAGATTAACTCCTAAATTGGGGGCTGAAAAATTTCCATCTATAAGCAAGACGCGTTTTCTTAGATTTGCAATAGCCGAACCTAAAGAAAGCACAGCTGAAGTTTTCCCAACACCTCCTTTTAGGCTCAAGATTCCGATAACCTTGCCCATCATTAAATTATCAAATTTAAATTTAAATATCTTTACAAAATCATAGCAAGATTTAAAAAACTATTTTGCAACCTACTAAGATGCCAAAAAAATCAATAAGAACAGAGAATAAATCTGAGGAATCAGAGAAAAAAGAACCAGTTCATAAAAAACTTGATACTGAAGAATATGAAAAGAAGGTCATAGAACTTGCTAAAAATGGCATGACCTCTGAAAAAATAGGGGAAATACTCCGAAAAGAAGGAATCCATTCTCAGGAATATGACAAAAAAATATCAAAAATATTAAAGAAACATGATCTTTATTCAAGTCCAGACTTAAAAAATATTCAGAAAAAATTAGAGGGTTTAGATAAGCATTTCCAGAATAATAAACAGGATAAAAAGGCGAAAAAAGACAGAGAGAAAATTTATGGTAATTACAGAAAGCTCAAAGGATATTTTGGACTGAACTAGTAAGATAAATAATAAAAGAGGCTAGAATGATAAATGAATTATTAACTAATAGTTTGAATGATCGGATTGCACAAATCTCTGAAGAATTTTTAAGAACGCCAAAAGAAAAAGATGTGCAGATTATAAGCCACTTCGATACAGATGGAATAACTGCTGCATCCATAATAATAAAATGTCTAAAGAGGCTCGATAGAAAATTTAATACTTTAATTGTAAAAAGTCTTACTCCTGAGATAATATCGCAACTTCCAGAAAATAGGATTCTTTTCTTTCTTGACTTAAGTTCAAATTCCTTAGATTATCTGAAAAATCTTAAACAGGATATTTTTATAATTGATCACCATGAAATAACTCAAAAAATTCCAGAAAATATATTTATAGTAAATTCTCAATTGCATGAAAGAAAAGAGGAGATAAGCAGTTCCGGATTATGTTATTTATTTGCAAAAAAAATAGATTCTCAAAATAAGGATTTGAGTTCATTAGCAATAATCGGAATGATTGGAGACTCTGTTCCACATATTGATATTTCAAACAATGAAATAACCAAGGATGCGGAAATAGTAATAAAGAAAGGACTTCTTTTATATCCGTCAACACGTCCCTTAAATAATGTTCTGGAATTCAGTTCAGAACCATATATTCCTTCTGTAACGGGAAACAGAGAAGGAGTATTTCAGTTATTAAAAGAGGTGGGATTTGAAAGGCAGAATGGACAGTACAAAAGTCTTATTGAATTAAACGAAGAAGAGATGACAAAAATTGTGACGGCCGTTCTCTTAAGGCGTCTTGAGAGAAACAATGAAAATTTAATCGGGAATATTTTTTTGGTAAAACATTTCAATCAGCTTGAAGATGCTAGAGAAATTAGCGCAAAAATAAATGCTTCAAGTCGACTTGGAGAGCCCTATATTTCTATTTTATATTGCCTTGAAGACCCTAAAGCAAAAAAGCAGGTTGAAAAATTATATGCAAAGTATAAGCAAATGATAATAAGTGGATTGAATTCTGTTGGAAATATCGAACAGATAAAGGGAAATGGTTATTTGATAATAAATGCAAAATCCCAGATAAATGATGTTCTGATTAGTGTGATTGCGACTATTCTATCAAAATCTTCGCTTTATGAACCTGGAACAGTTATAATCGCAATGTCTTATGCAGATAATAGCCAAATAAAAGTTTCTGCAAGAACAGTCGGAGGCGGGCGTAGTGTTAGAGAAATTTTGGAGAGAGCGACTTCCGAAGTGGGAGGAGAATTCGGGGGACATAAATATGCAGCAGGGTGTACTTTTGATATTTCTAAAGAACAGGAATTTATTGAAAAGATAAAAAGAGATTTGGAAATTGAACTCATAAAAATTTAAAAGTAAATTCTTTCTGTAAATTTTATGAAAGAAACAGAAAATATCGCTTTATTTGATATGGATGGAACACTATGCGATTATGATAGCGGATTGTTTGAATCTCTTGAAAAATTAAGGTCTCCTACAGAACCTATTTTCTATCCCCCGATTTTAGATGATTGTCCAAGTTATATTCGGGCAAGAGCAGATTTGATAAGAAGCTCCGAGAACTGGTGGGCAAATCTTAAGAAGTTTAAGTTAGGATTTGATATCTTGGGAGTTTCTAGAGAATTAGGATTTCATGAGATGATCTTGACAAAAGGTCCAAAAAGAAACCCTTCATCTTGGTCCGGTAAAAAAATCTGGATAGATCGAAATTTGGGAGAGGATACGGATATTACAATAACAAGAGATAAAGGATTGGTCTATGGAAAGATCCTTGTAGACGATTTTCCAGAATATATTAAAAGATGGCTTGAATGGAGGCCGCGAGGCATTGTGATAATGCCCGCAAGCAAACAAAATGAAAATTTCAAACATCCACAGGTCACAAGGTACGATGGAAGCAATCTTGAGCAAGTAAGGAAAGTTATGGAAAAAGCAAAATTGAGAAATAATAACCTTTAAAACCCGTCTATCTGTTTCTAAATTATGGAATTTGAAGAAGGAGACATCGTCCTATGTACTGTCGAAAGAATAGAAGGAACTAATGTATTTGTAAGCATTGAAGGAAACGGTGAAGGGAGTATTATGACAAGTGAAATAGCCCCGGGAAGAATAAGAAATCTTAGGGATTATGTTGTTCCTAAAAAGAAAATAGTATGCAAGGTTCTTAGAGTATCCGGAAACAGAATCGACCTTTCATTGAGAAGAGTAACCCAAAAAGAGCAGAAAGAAGTTTTAGAGCAATACAAAGCTGAAAGAAGTTATATCAGCATTCTAAAAACAATACTCGGAGATAAAACAGATGAGATAATTAAGAAAATTTCGGATAAAGAGAGATTATCTGATTTTTTAGAAGAAGCAAAAAAAGATCCGAAAAGATTGGAAGAAGTTGTTGGAAAAGAAAATGCTAAGAAGATTTTAGATATTACTGGTGTGCAAAAAGAAAAAAATTATAATGTAAAACGGGAGATTCTGCTCAAATCAATAAAACCAAATGGGGCAGATCTTATAAGGGGAATTTTAGAAGGCATAAAAAATGCTGAAGTAAAGTATATCTCTGCGGGGCATTATTCAATAAAAACAGAATCTAAGGATATCAAAAATGCTGACAATATCTTAAAGAATATAGTCCAAGAAATAGAGAAAGCTGCAAAAAAACAAAATATGGAATTTAGTATTGTAGAAAAATGAAATTGAAGAAATGCAAATCATGTAAATCTTATACATTAAAAGAAGAATGCCCTTCATGCAAGAATAAAACCTCAGATGCTCATTACAAATTTACTCAGAGACTTAAATCAAAGTTGCCTGCTTAGGAGAGAGAAGAACTTCTCCATAAACTCCATCATACCCCGGTTTTACTTTTAACTTTCCTTCTCGACCCAACATAATCAACTCAATTAAGATATCATTCACCTTTTCTTTGATTAAATTTTCTTTCTTAACATTAAGCAATATGTTAAATTCATTTCCAAATTTGGAAATAAGATCATTATAAATTGTCCAGGCTTTTTTGGAAGCCATTGTAGTTTTATATGCAAATGCTATTAATTCATGGAGGGGAATCAGCTTGAAGAAAGGCTTGGAATTTTGTGGAATAAATCCCTTTCCTTCTTTAGCAATCTGTTCAACTCTATAATCGACTCCTATTGTTAATTTCTTTCCACAAACGGGGCAAATTCCATTAAGTTTTTTTGTTTCTTCAGGAGAACAAGAAAAATTACAAAGTCTGTGCCCATCATAATGATATTTCCCATATTCAGGGGGTGTTTCAATTGTTCCCTTGAGTCCATGCCCTGTTCGGATTGCTTTCATTATATTGTCATAGCTCAATTCATCAAATTCAAAAATTGTTGATTCTCTTCCAATACGCCATGGCCAGAAAGAATGTGCATCTGAAAAGCTTACGATATTAATATCCTCTTTAAATCTCCATAGCATAGCAGGATCCGCACTCATTCCAGATTCAACTGCATGAATCTTTTTTGCTTGTTCACCAAAACATTCTTTTAAGGAATCGAATCCGGAATCACTCCCATATAATCCAAACCAGGGAGTCATGCAATGTGCAGGAATAACTTCGATTCTTTCGCTAATCTCTTTCAAATCTCTAACGAGTTGTTCTCCAGTAATTCCGAAAATAGGCCTTCCATCATAATCTAATCTTCCTTTGCTTCCCAAATAAGAAATGATTTTATCTGCAATTTCTGTATTGGGTGCAAAAATCAATAGATGAATTGCTCTTCTTTTTCCTCCTTGTGAAAACATAAGGCTTACTTCGGTCTGCCAAATAAAAGGGAATCCAGTTTTGCTCCAGAGAATACCCTTATCATCTTCTGTTAATTTCTCTTTTATTTCTTTATTCCAAAGAGGATGTTGAAAATCTCCTGTTCCAAGCAAACTTACACCCTTTATCCTTGCGTACTTTTCTAGATTATCAAGAGTTATATCTTTAGATGTTGCACGGGCAAATCTCGAATGAATTTGCAAATCAGCGATTATTTCCATAAAAAACAAAACCGAATTTGTTTTAAATAATTTTATATAAAAACTTATAAACATTATCTTCAAAATCTTAGGATGCAAGAAAGGACTTTGATATTGCTCAAACCAGATTCTGTAAAAAGGCATTTAGTCGGAAAAATAATATCCCGTTTTGAGGATACGGGTCTTAAAATTATTGGGATGAAAATGACTTGGGCAGATGAAGAGCTTGCAAAAGGGCATTACAATCTTGATGAAGATTGGGCAAAAAATGTTTATGAAAAAACAAAAGCCGTTTATGAAAAAGAAGGAAAAGAAATGAGATGTAAAGACTATCTAGAATGGGGAGGAATAATCCAAAAAAATAATATGAAATTTCTCATTGAGGGGCCAGTTATTGCTGCAATCTTAGAGGGGCCACATGCAATCGAATTGGTCAGAAAAATGATTGGTTCAACAGAACCAAGGTCTGCAGTGCCTGGAACAATAAGAGGAGACTTTGCATCAGTTGAATCTTACCCCGTAGCTGACGCTAATTCAAGGGTTGTAAGGAATTTGGTTCATGCTTCAGACTCTGTTAAAAGTGCCGAAAGAGAAATAAGTTTATGGTTCAAACCGGGAGAAATTTATGAACACAGAACAATTTACGATCTGACTTTGCCCGATAAAAAAGATTATTAAAGAAAGATTATACTTCTAAAATAAAGCCCTTATAGTTCAATGGATAGAACGCGACCTTGCGGAGGTTGTAATCGGGGTTCGAGTCCTCGTAAGGGTATTATTTCTCTTCGTCCCTTATTCCAGATTCTGTAACATAATAAACCGTTTCATTGTCGGGCAAATTAGGAGAATCAATTAATTTTGCAACTCTGCTTCCTTGTTTTCCCCTTCTCAAATACATCCTATAAGTGGAAGCATGTCCGACAATATTTCCGCCGATTGCAACAGTGGGATCGCCAAACATTTGCGCAGGATTTGCCATAACTTGATTTGTCACATAAACTGCAAGATTATGCTGTTCTGCAAGTTTCATTAAATTGTGAATATATCTGTTTAATTTTTGCTGTCTGTCTGCAAGTTGTCCTCTTCCGGAATATTCAGCCCTGAAGTGCGCAGTTAAAGAATCAATAATCATTAGTTTAATCGGCTCGCCTTCTTTTATCATTTCCGTGATTCTATCAAGAAGGAGAATCTGATGGTCTGAATTGAATGCTCTTGCGACTAAGATATTTTTCAGGACATTATCGGGATTAGCTCCAATGCCTTCTGCAATCTGTTTTATTCTTGCAGGCCTGAAAGTTCCTTCTGTATCAATAAAAACGCATTTACCGTTCACGCCGCCCTTTTCCGGAGGCAACTGGACATTTACTGCAAGAGTCAATCCAAGTTGCGTCTTGCCGCTTCCAAAAGCCCCGAATGCTTCTGTAATTGACCTGCTCTCTACCCCTTTCCCCCCTAGAAGATCATTAAGATTCTTGCTTCCAGTTGTAATATAATTTACAGTGCTTCTTTTCTCCGCATATTCAGTTCCGCTCATAAAGCCAAGATTAAGCATTTTTCTTGCGGCTTGTATCGCCTTTCTCGCAACAGCAGGGCTTATTCCAGACATGTCCCCCAATTCAGTAGGATTCATTACAGCAAGAGACATCATATCATAAACACCGGCAGATTCAAGCTTTGCAGCAACAGCAGGGCCAATTCCGGGAAGATCTGTTAATTGAGGTTCTTTATCATCTGTCTTTTTTACCTTCTTTTCTTCATCATCTTCTTCGCTCATGAAAGCTAAAACTATAATCTCTTTATAAAGATTATTTGGCTCGCAGATATATCTCTTAGAATATATTCAAAATCTTTGTGAAGAAGACAAATAGGTCTATAATCAATATTGAAATAAAAAGAGTGATGTCTATTTTTCCACCTGTTTTGAATTTTCCAGCATAAGTTTTCTTCAGGGGATAAAAAGGCCTTATTCCTTGGACTGTAAAGCTGTCTGCAAAAAGATGCAGGCTATACCCTAAGAAAAGGGGAAATGCAATTACGGGAATAAATAAAACAAAAAAGAAAGTCATTAAGAAAAGGAAAGTAAAACTATGCAAAAACCCCCTATGGCCAAAAAGAAATTGAATTGGTCTGAATATTTTTCTCTTTCCAATAATTGAAGAATCAGAGTCTATATCTGGGAGAATTGCGGCTATCAAGGCCACAATGACAAAAATAATTTTATTCTGTACAGATGATAGAAAAATTAATACAAAAAGAGCGGTTATAACGAGATGTGTTCTTATCAGCATT
Organism: uncultured Nanoarchaeota archaeon; assembly: GCA_963779925.1. Classification (GTDB taxonomy): domain Archaea; phylum Nanobdellota; class Nanobdellia; order Pacearchaeales; family GW2011-AR1; genus JAKLIN01. The sequence goes on from CAVZZS010000001.1 coordinate 13,271, forward strand.
TCACTTTTTTTCTAAATCTATTATCAGATTGTCTAAGTCTATTTCCTCTATTTTATCTATTATCAATTCCAGGTTATTAAAAAATTTATTGTTTCTTATATCTCCAAAAAAGAACATCTCCTTCCCCAGTAGTTCTTGCCTTTGTAAGAATATCTTCTCTTCATCGCTATTCTCCCAGTCTAGAATGCCTAAGGATGTAAAATTATTAGAAAATACGACTGCTCTTATGGTCTCCGTACCATCATCCAAGACAAGATTTAACAAAGCCCGCCTTTCAGGAACAACTTTTCCATGCTGTTCACATAAAAATCCATCGGCTTCTTGGATAACTTTTTTTCGGCACTCAGGACAAATGTCAAATGTTTTAGGCCCAAAAGATTGGACAATAAATGCTCTTAATTTTGCGCTATCTGAATTTTTAGCTTCGATAATCTTCTTTTCTCTGGAGATTTTTCCTTCAACAATCACGCCTTTCAATTCGTCGTTTATGAGCTTCACATCTGAAAAGCTCCCAAGATGAACTTCATTGTCCCTCATGGTGGCGTTCGCAATTTCTATTACTTTGTCTTCTATGATTTCATCTCTTTCAATTAATGCTATGTGGTTAACATCCCAGAAGACAACTTTTATATTTGAAGTTTCATCTGCGATGACAATATTTGCGACTTTGCTTTCTTTCCCGTTTCTTACAAATGTCCTAACAGGAAATCGATTAATCACTTTCCCTATAACATTCACTTTTCTCATCCCAGGCAAGAGCTCTCCAATTTTAAGTTTTTCATTATCAAAAGAAATGCCTAGTTCTGCCGCAATGACTTGTGCTGCCCCCTCTTTGCTTATCAATCCAGACAATTTTGCTCTTTTAGCCTCAACCCGCCTTTCTATTTCCTCTTTTCCTACTCCAGAAGACCGAGATATTCTTTCAATAATGTTGTCGTAATTTCCAATCATGAATAAAGAAGAAAAATTTATTTTTTAAGTATTGTTATACAGAAAAGAGTGATTCAAAACATTTATAAAAAGATTGCCATAAAAAGTCTTATGGGAACAATTGCAGTTAAAATGAAGATAATGCCCGATTCTCCTTCATCAAATCTCAAGGATATCGAAAATAAGATCAAAATTCTTGTAGAAAAACATGGAGGAATAAATCCTCATTTCTTGGAAGAGCCAATTGCATTTGGGTTGAAAGCAGTATTTGCCTCTTTTGAATGGTCCGAGGAAAAAGAATTGGATGAATTAGAAGAAAAAATGGGAAAAATTGCAGATGTTAAATCTGCGGAAGTAAGCGATATAAGAAGGGCAATCGGATAATCACATAAAAAGTTATAAAAATATAACACTTTTTCTATTAAGATGGATTCACATGAAGCAGAGGAAGTAAAGAGACAACTTCTAAATAATATAGAATCAAATTTTCCAAAAGAT
>CAVZZS010000002.1:0-67931 GCA_963779925.1 uncultured Nanoarchaeota archaeon
CTCAATTACATAGTCTTCAATTTCAATGGGGTTGATTTTGAAGACATCTTATTTTATCTAAAACAGAAATTCAAAAAAGAAAAATTGAAAGCTACCGACAAGAAATTGACAGGAAATATAAGATTGCAGCAAGGGGAATTTGTCCCAAATGTTGCCTCGAAAAATATAGATGAGCAGTATTTCATTTTTGAAAATAATTTCGGAAGAATAATCGAGAAAAGCAATTATGAAAAAATTGAGGAAAGAGATATGAAAAAGCCTGTCAGAAGAAATGAACTCTCTATTTCTCCAAGACTTGCTAAGATTCTAATAAATTTATCCGAAGTAAAAGAAAATGAAACATTATTGGATCCTTTCTGCGGAATTGGCGTAGTACTTGAAGAAGCGCTCCTGCAAAAGATCAAAGTAATTGGAATAGATAAAGACAAAGGCGCAATTGAAAGCGCAAAGAGAAATCTCAAATGGTTCGGATTTAATGCAGAAGATTATAAATTGATGAGCGATGATTCTTCAAAAGTTAAAATTGCAAAGATTGAAGGAATTGCAACAGAACCAGAACTAGGAGAATTGCAAAAAGGCATGCCTTCAAAAGAAAAAGCCATGGAAATCACAAGAAATTTTGAAAGATTGATGGTAAATGTTCTTAAAAATTTGAAAGAAAGCGTCAAAGGAAATATTGTTTTTACTGCCCCATTCATTTTTACAGGAAAAGAAAGAGTCTCATGCAATTTCAAAGATATGGGCTTAAAGGCTGGACTGAGGATTATTCTTGAACCAATAAATGAATTCAGAACCGATTCTATTATCGGAAGAAGCATTGTGGTAATGAAAAAATAAACAAAGAGAAGTATTGGAAATTAAGATTTTTTATTCAATTAAAAATATTTATATATCATTATTTATAGCGTATCATATGGGAAAAACACTACTAAAGGCATTGGCACTGGCAGTAGTAGTGGCAACGGCATCATTGCCAAAACTTTTTGCTGAAAACCCAGATTCTAATTCAACCTCAAATGATTCAGGATCTTCAGTGTCAGTAGGATTGTCTTCTCCCTGCCATGGCTTGCTTGCATTAAGAGGGGTTTATGATTTTAATAATAACTTTGGAGTTCAAGCAGATCTGGGAGTTGGAGTCTCTGGAATTGATTTAAGATACAAGAAAAGATTATTTGATTCATTAGATGTATATGGATACGCAGGAGTTATCGGAATTTCTCCTTGGATTCCGGCATATCCTTATGATTTATCCCAAAGTGCAAACGGGCCTGCTTTCGGTGCGGATATAGGCGGGGGAATAGAAATTGGCGGAAGAAAAGGTTTCTTATTTGGAATAGAGGGGGGATTAGTTTTACCAATACCTTCTCAACAAGATAATACACAAGCATTCCGTGTTGATCTTAATCTTATGTATAGAATTCCCTTAGAAAAGAAATAAATCAATTCTATAGAATAATCTGAATTTAGTTTTCATTAAAAGTCATGAGTATTTAACACTCACAAAGCTTCAGAAACAAGAAGTTTTTTAAACTATTTTTCTAACTTATTAAAATGGTTAAAGGCATTGTTGTACAATTCAGACGCGGGAATCATACTGTCCATGAAAGACAGTTTCTGATAGAAGTTCACGGCGTAAAAACAAAAGAAGAAGCTGGAAAATTCGTTGGAAAAGAAGTTGAATGGAAATCACCAGCAGGCAAAATAATCAAAGGCAAAATCTCAGCTGCACACGGGAACAATGGAGTTGTAAGAGCAATCTTCGAAAAAGGACTTCCCGGACAGTCTATAACAACAGAGATTGAAATAAAATAGAATGGGATTAAGAAAAGCAGCAGCATATTCGAAAAGGATAGTGGTTCCTTATACTAGAAAGAGCAAAAAGAAAAGCAAGTCCTATGTAAAAGTTGTTCCACCTTCAAAAGTGGTCAAATTTACCATGGGAGATGAAAAATCATTCAAAGAGGGAAAATACCCTTATTTACTTACAATTGTTTCAGCTGAAAGAGTTCAAATAAGGCATAATTCTATTGAAGCATGCAGGCAGTATATTAACAAAGAATTAGATAAAATCCTATTGGGAAAATACCTGTTCAAGATTCTTCCTTATCCTCATCATATTCAAAGAGAAAATAAGATGATTACCGGAGCAGGTGCAGATAGAATGCAGACTGGAATGGCCCTCTCTTTCGGGAAATCTATGGGGAGATCTGCCTTATTAAAGCCCGGAACAAGACTATTCTTCTTCGCTGTTGCCAATGAAAGTGGCGTCAGGGTCATAAGAACCATTCTAAAAGAAATAAGGTCAAAAATGCCTGGGCATATAAAGGTGTTACAGTCTATGGAGCCAAGCTATAAGCTTATGGAAGCTATAACAGAACCTGCTGCCTAATTCTATTTACTTAATAGTAGTAACAATCATAAGATTTATAAATACTAAATACCACTATTTTACATGGCAAACGAAAAGAAAGAGCCCACAAAAGAAGAAATTGAAAAGCAAAGAGTAGCTTCAAGAGAAGCAGCTCTGAAAACTTTCAAAGGAAAAATGCTAGATTTAGCAACTGCTTTTTATGTTGATAATGATAAAGGATATGGTGAAAAAGACAATGCTGCTGTTGATGATTATATTTATGGTCCTGCAATGGGAAGCGACGAATACAAAAACCTTATGAAAGCATCGAGACAAGGCGGAAAGAGATATACTGGATCTGAATATGGAGTAATCCAAACCGCCGGAAAAATTGTCCGAGAATCACTTATGTCTTTAACTGTTCAAGATATTCTAAATTTGATGGGTTCTAAGACAAAGGTAAGAGAAGATTTTGAAAAAGGTTATATGGCTGATTACTTGCAGTCTGAAAATGAAGATGCAAAGAAATTTGCTCAACAGGCTATTGGAACTTATCTGGGATATTTAACTCAAACAAAAGTTGCAGAAGCTTTGGTAAAACAAGCTCAGGCAGGAAGAGCAAGTTTGGAAGATTTAGTAAAACAAGAAGAGCCTAAGAAAAAGTAAGGAGATAAAAAAATGAGAAACATAGAAAAAATATTGAAAACTGGATTTGCAGTTGGGGCTATAACTATGGCTCTTTGGGCTGGAAATATAATCAAGAATAAACCAGTCGCATATACTGGTGCTGTAACAACTGCAGTATGTTGTGCGGGAATGATTAGATTAGGCAGATCTCAGGATAGAAACTATAATTCTAATAATAGAGATTATAATTCACGCAACAATAACCAGAATTACAATTAATCCTATTCCTTCTGATTTTCTTCTTCGTTGTTAATCTTTAAATCGATATCTCCGCTGCTAATTGTTGAATCTACTAACTTAGCCATTACTCTTATGAATTCATCAGTCCTTTGCTGCCACATGTCAATTTCTATTCCTTTCAGGTCATGCAATTCTCCATGCGAAATTTTCTTGTATAAATAGAGCAAATCTCTGTACCAAACAACATATTTCATGTCAAGATTTTTGCTGTCAACAAAAGTCTCCCTTAAATTCAAAGGTATATGCTCTGGAGATGGAGGAAGAACATTTCTTGATATAAGGGCAGCATGAGCAGAATCAACCATCGCCCAATATAACCCTTCAATAGAATTCAGCTGCGCTGCCTTGCTTCTCAAAAAATGCTGAGGAGCCCTTTCAAGGCAACTATAAACCGCTTCAGGCGTTGATCTTATTTTACCTTTTATCAATAAGAATTTCAATGGCTCGAAAAATCCTCCAAAGTCAATCAATGATTCTCCATATCTTATGACATTTATAATCATAGGATCTCCTCTCATCAAATCATCCCACCACGTGCTGAGCTTTATTGTATTTACATGGATGTCCCTTTTGTAAGGATTCTTTTTTACTAATTTATCCAGCTCTTCCCTATACCATGAAATTAATTCCTGATCCCAACTGATAGCAACATCATCAATTATCATGATAATATCAATATCTGATCCCGGAACGGTAGTCTGCTTCGCAGTCGATCCGAAAAGAACAATTGACTTTATCACTTTGTTGAATCGCTCATAAACTTTCGTGGCAAAATCCATTGCAATATCCAAGTCTCTTGAAATGTTCAATGTCGGAGAATTTTTTGCATTGCTTGCATTTTTAACAACTTTTACGGAAGTGTAGCTTAATTTAGGAGCTTCTTTTTTAGCAGCTGAATGATTTTTATGATGTTTTATTTTGTGATGTATTTTATGAGGCGGCTCTTTAACAATCTCTTTTTTAATAACAGGAGACTTTTTTTCTTGCTTTTCTTCAACTTTTTTAGAAATTGCTTTTTTCTTCACCATCTTCTTTTTAATATAAACCCTAGCCCATTTTTAAATATTATTGAAAATATATTTTCTACTCCATAGGTTGGCCGCCCATCCTGCCTCTTCCAGTTTGTCTTTGTCCGCCTAATTCAGAAGGAAGCGTTGAAAATCCAGAGCCGAATGTTTCATAATTAATCTGCGGAAGCATTTGTCCATAACCGCTGAAATATCCTTCACTGCCGACTGCTTGATTCCAGTATGGCTGCATTTTTATTCCATAAATAGGAGAGCCGAAAGCTTCCAGAGTCTGCTGGAAAGGAGAAGTTTTGAAATGCTCCCACCAATTTCCTGCCTCAATGACTTTTCTTGCTTCGAATCCTTTCTGGCCTAGCTTTTCCATAATCTGCTTGATTGGAACATTACCCATGCCCATCGGCAATTCTGTATGCTCAAATCCGAAATTATCAGAAAGATGAACATGCTTGACAAGGGGGGCGATTTTCTCAGCTTCTTTTATGACATCTTCTTCAGTATAGCCATATTTTCTAAGCATGTTAATATGCCCGACATCCCATGTAACCCCAATTAATTTGTTCGCCTGATTTCGAGCATCTTTCTCTGAGATTCCTTCTTTTTTTGCCAAATCAACAAATTTGTTTCTTGCAGATTCAACCAAGTTCTTCAAATCTTCAGCTCTCGAAAGCCCGCCCCCTACAGGAGGGTTTTCTATGCTGATTATCGGTGCATTCTCCTTGAATTTCCTATAAGAACTAAATGCAACATTTGCAAAAGTTGTAGCTGTTTTATCGACGGCAAAATCTTCAACAGGCTTATAAATCTCAGGTGCAGGCAAGGAATTAAGATCCCTCATCAATAAATCCATCGCTCTTGATTGCCCTGACAAATCTTTTACATTGCCGAGAGCTTCTCTGAACTCTTTTGAGATATTGACTAATTCTTTTTGATTATTTTCATTGCTGAACTTATATGCTTTTTCGAATAATCCCGAAAGATGCTTGTGAATCTCATTTAATTCAAGGTGGGCATTATTGTATCTGTTAGCCACATCTCTCTCAGTTGGTGTTAAGCTTTCATACTTAGCTCCTTGTTCTATTTTCTTCTGGATTTCACTGAATATAGGCTCAGTCTCATTAATCATCCTGTCCGCTCTTTCTTTTATTGCAACAAGATTTGTTATTGAATCGCTCCATTCTGTCCTGTTTTTCACGCCAATCTGCGTCTCTGCGCTTACTTTCTCTCCTTTTCTTAATTCTTCTTCATTCATTTCAGGATAATACCTCTGTTCTGTCTGGACAAGAGCTATTTGCCCGGACTCTTGATTTATTATCGGGAGTTTTATTTTTTCTTGGCCTTCTTTCAATCTTTTATATTCTGGCCCCTGCCAAGTCACAGAAGAATGGAAAGTTACAGGGATATTTCCATTAGGGCCCATTTCATGGCTCTTTTCAACTGCAGACTGCATCTGCCTTTCTGCTTCTTCTCTTGCTATCTCACTGTATACCCCTTGCTCGAAATTCCAGACGGCTCTACTAATGGCGCGTGAACAGAAATATCAATGCCGGTCAATTCGCTCAATCTTTTTACTTCTTTTAATTGCTGAGTTGGAATTGATTCGAAAACATTGGGCTGAATTGTCGAAACTTCGATCTGCCTTGCTCCTGACTGCAACTTTGTCGAAACTTCCTGGAGAATATTTGCGGTTCTTGGATCCGTAGCCATGCCAATTTTTCCAGCAGAAATTCTGTATCCTGTAAAGCCGGAATTTGGATCTAATGTAGAATATCCCCCCTGGTAAATATCTTCAAGATGATAGTCGTCCATATTGATGCCTCTTTATTAATATCCGAATGGATTTTAATTTATTAACTTATTGATTTGGCGGATGTTCAGATGAATCTGAAGGCAATTCTTTGTCGGCATAGTCATTAGGCGTTTTTTCCCCATATTTGTTCCCTGTATAATTAGTTTCATATTTTGTCTCGGAATAATTCTTTCCTTCCTTGTCTTTATTGTTCTTTATTCTCGGCGCAAATGCCAAACCACCCTCAAGGGAGCTGCCCATAGGAATATTCTCAAGATTACGCCTCGATGAAGGATTTAATCTGAATCCCTCTGAAAATTCAATATCTCCAAAATCATCTTCCTCGTCTGAATCATTCTTCGGCTGCTCTTTGCTCTTGATTTCTTCAAATCTCTTTTTCTTCTCGAGAATAATTAATTTTTTTGAATGAGAAACTTTAGAATTACTTCTTGGTTTTTTGCCTTTTTTAGTCAGTATCTTTTTCATATCGATAATCAAGGATAACTCGGCATTCCATGAGCTTTCTTGTAAATGTCAAAAAGATTAAAGGCCAGTTCCTTGGCAGCTGTGTTTGCAAGAGGCCTCAAATAAGTTTTCTCAAGAAAATCTTCCGACTTAATCGTTTTAGCTTCTGATTTCGCACCAACTCGACTTTCTTTCTGATTGTATAAACCTAGAAGGGCAAAGAAGGGATTTGACGTATCTCTCGCTTTCTCAGCTTTCTTTTCAGATTTCTCTTCTTCTTTCAAAAACATGTCTATATCTTCCTGCAGCTCTTCTATGCTTCCTGTTGTTCCCTCTATCAATTTCAACGCATCTTCAACATCGGATTTCGAAAGTTCTTCATTCACTTTTTTTAATTCATCGCTGTTCAGGGAATATCCTGTAAAGACAATATCTGTTCTTCCGCCAAATACGTAATGCTGCTGATAGGCAGAAGTTTTCTGGGGAATCCCCCTGAAATTAAATTCGACAACAATGCAGCTGAAATAATCTCTTTTTATGCTTCCTTTCTTCTGCAGTTTCATGAAATCTTTCGGAAGCTTTAATTCTTCGACATTTCCCTTGATATCCAGTTTCGATTTTCCAAGCAATGTTAATTCAAGGAGTATTGTATTGAATGTCTTTACAAGAGAAGGATTTCTTGAATTTTCTTTCATTTCCAATTGCTGCGCTGCCCTCAAATAAGGCTTTGCCCAGCGGGAATAAAGCTTGACACTGTTAACCTGGCTCTTAAGATATTTCCTTTCAAGCTCATATCTTTTCCTCAATTCTTTTTCAGATTCAACAACCCATAAATTGAATTCATGTATTCTCTGCTTTATCACTCTCTTGACTCTATCATTCAAATCTATCTCTTTTCCTTCAGGCCCCCTTAAACTTTCATCCTGCGCGAAAAGAAAAGCATCAATCAATGTCTGATAGCCAACCTGCCCTGCAACAGCCATGCCTTTTATGCTCGAATTCCCCTTGTTAATATCGACCCTGTCCATCCAGATTTGTTTCAGAGAAAGCCTTGCTGCTTCAGCCTTATCTTTGTTCTTGGATTTCAGATCTATGTATGTTTCAAGCCTTATTTTGAATTCTTTCAGATCATAAATCAGGTTCAGCATGCTTCTTACAACATTGTTTATGTCTCCAAGAATTTTTGTCGCCTGCGACTGCATTACTGTTGCCCTTTGGCCCAATTCTGAAAAATGCCCGCTTCCAGGGGATGAAGTGAAATTATCCGTAATCTTTTCCGGAGAAAGCCTCATATCATTCATCAGATCAAGTATAAAAAAATAAATCGGCTCCAATGTTTCCGACGAAGAATCATAGACTATTGTATGCTGCTCGAGAGGCTTTGGCTTTATCTCATCTGCCGGAATTTTGTCAAGGCTGCGATATTTGTTAAGCAGCTCCTCTTTATTTTCTGCATAGAGATTAGGATTAACTTTTCCAATAATTTGATGGATAGTTGCCATGCATAAAATAATGAATAAGAGTTTAAAAAATGTTTTAATCTCCACCCTCAATAATTTTAAAAAGAATATCTGCATATAGAAGTCATGGGTTTATTCGGAAGAAAAGAAAAGACAATTGATTTAACCGAAAGGTATCACAGACAGAAAGAGAGGATTGATAATCTGAAAGAAAGCATGAAGCAGAATGCTGCAACTTCTTCACAAACTCCGACTCAAAATAGCTTCGGTTTTTTAAGAGAAATGGCTTCTTCATCCGCACAGTCTTCTGATTCAGACAATGACGAGAATGTTGATGAAAGGAAAAGAAAACTTGCAAAAAGGCTTTCTGACATAACTGAAAAGCTGGAAGATATCTCGACGCAGATTTATCACTTATCACAGCGAGTTGAACTTCTTGAAAGGAAAAACAAACTGGGATTTGAATAATATTCCTAAAATTAGGTTTATAAATTAAATTTTCTTTAATGATTTATGAAATCTACTAACCAATTTATAATCGATATTTTCAAGAATTACAAGAAAGAAATTTATTTTATCACAATTGTTTCCCTTATAGGTGCTATAATATCGACTGCAATACCTTATGTTTATGGAAGACTCTTTGATTTGGCCATTATTCCAAATACTACAATAACGTTATTGCTGTCCCTTATCCTTATCTGGTTTGTATTAAGCATCGTCTCTAATTTCATATCCAATAAGGTTGCATTAAGAGGAGAGATCTTAGGCTTGAAAGCATCATTAAGCGCGGAAGCAGACGCTTATTCTCATTTCCTGACTCTGCCTGTCCCTTTCCATAAAAGGCAGAAAAGGGGAACGGTATTAAACAAAATTTCAAGGGGAGCAGGGAATTTGGAGCACACGACGGAGATTTTCTCAAATGTCCTGCCGCAATTTTTGACCCTGATTTTCTCTGTAGTTGTAATGTTCATACTGAAATGGCAGCTTTCACTGATTCTAATTTTTTCTTTTATCATCTATTCATGGATCACGATACGAATGACTAAAACTCTCATGAAAATCCAGGAAAGGGAAAACAAAGAATTTGAAAAGCAATACGGGAATGTCTATGACAGACTTTACAATATCTTTTTGGTAAAAAATTATGCTATGGAGAATGTCGAGAGGGAGAGATTCAAGAAAGCCTTAGTCAACAAGTTGGTTCCATTATCCGAAAGAACAAACAGGAAAGATACCAGATTATCAGATATACAAGGACTGATCTATACTCTAAGCTTTGTTCTTATCCTTGGCCTTGCCATCTATTTCCTCAGCAAGAAAATTATTTCTCAGGGGGAATTCATAATGTTCTTCGGGTATGTCAACCTGGCATTTACCCCATTCAGGTCAATCGCAAGCGTTTACAGAAATCTGCAGAAATCCTCCGTTGCAATAAAGAGATTTGTCAAACTTAAGAAACTCGTTCCCGAGCAGATGAAGCATGGAGACAAAACCATAGAAAATCTGAGAGGAGAAATCGATTTCAGGAATGTAACCTTTGAATATTCCGGAAGAAGAAAAATTTTAGATAATTTGAGTCTTAAAATCAAGGGCGGAGAAACAATTGCACTTGTCGGGCAGAGCGGGGTCGGCAAATCAACTTTCTCTGAATTGGTCTTGGGATATTACAAGCCAAAAGACGGACATATATTCTTGGACGGCATTGACATATCCAAACTGGATTTAAGCTGGCTGAGAGATAATATTGCAATTGTTCCACAAGACCTGCAGTTGTTTAATACCAGCTTGATAAATAACCTGAAATACGCAAAACCCCATGCAACTCTCGATGAGATAATTGCAGCATCAAAAGCGGCATCAGCCCATGATTTTATCTCCAAATTTCCAAAAGGATACCGATCTGTAATCGGAGAGCAGGGATTGAAACTTTCAATGGGACAAAGGCAGAGAGTTGCAATTGCAATGGCTTTCTTGAAAAATCCAAGAATATTAATCCTTGATGAACCAACTTCTGCGCTTGATGCAGAATCAGAAGAAAAAGTACAGCAGGGAATAAATCATCTGATAAAAGGAAGAACTACCATAATCATCGCGCATAGGTTCTCGACTGTAAGAAAAGCTGACCGGATAGTTGTATTATCCAAGGGAAAGATTGCTGAGATAGGAAGCCATGACGAACTAATGAGAAAGAAAGGACTTTATTACAAACTTTATTCTCTGCAAAGCGGTATTAACTAAAAAACTTTATTAATCTGCAAATATTTTCATTAACATGAAAGATTTTGAAGAAAAGACAAAAGCTTATGCATTGAAAAATGCTATTTCTCATGAAGGCAAAGCAATTCAGGGTTCTGTTCTTTCATCACTTTTTCATGAAGGACTTAAAAAAGAAGATGTAAAGAAGTATATCAAAGAAATTTCTAAGATAGTCAATGAAATTAATTCCCTTTCAATTGAAGAACAAGAAAAAGAATTTGAAAAATTAAAAGACATTACAAGCGAGAGAGAATCAAGAGAAGGGCTTCCTGAACTGCCTGGTGCAAAAGAAGGAAAAGTAATCATGAGATTCAGGCCTGCACCGTCAGGACCTTTACATATAGGAAACGTAATCGGGGCCGGACTTCCTAACTCTTTATATGTCAAGAAGTATGGGGGAAAATTCTATGTCATTGTTGATGATACAAATCCAGAAGAAACTCTTCCGGAGAGTTATGAGAACATAAAAAAAGATTGCGACTGGATTCTGGGGAATGTCTACAAATATCTGAATTCTTCAGACCGGATGAATCTTTATTACGAATATGCGGAAAAGCTGATAAGAAAAAAAAGCTGCTTATGTTTGCATATGCGAAAAAGATGAATTTGAGAGCTATTTAAAAAAGGGTGGATGTCCCTGCCGATTTTTTGATGTTGAGGAAGACCTTCACAGATGGAATTTAATGCTTGGAAAAAACAAGAAAGAGAGATATGAAGCAGGCGAGGCTGTTTTGAGATTTAGAACCCCTGAAAGCGAGGGAGGAACAAGACATAAGAATCCTGCAATGAGAGATTTTCCTCTGGCAAGGATTAATGAGACTGAACATCCCCGCCAGAAAAAAAAATACAGGGTATGGCCCTTGATGAATCTTGTTGTTGCTGTTGATGATATGGACTTGGGAATGACCCACATAATAAGAGGCAAAGACCACAGAGACAATGCAGAAAGACAGAAGATGATTTTTGATGTTTTCAAAAAGAAATCCCCTTGGACATTCTTTATTGGCAGAATCAAATTCAGCGATTTGACACTTTCAAAAAGGAGAATAACTGCAGGAATAAAGAGCGGGGAATTTTCAGGAGCAGAAGATGAAAAACTTCCCACTATTGCATCGCTGAGAAAAAGAGGATACAAGCCTGAAGCATTTGCAAAGTTCATAGAGCAGAGAGGATTAACCGAAGTGGACAAAGTAATTGATAGCAAGGAATTTTTTCAGATAATAGACAATTTTAATAAGACTACTCTGTAGAAATCTTTTTAAATGAGACATAATTTAGATAGGTAGTTAATCAAAAGAGGACAAATGAAAAACACAAGAGGAATTTCCTCAATCATTGCAACTTTAATACTTATACTTTTGACTGTAGTTCTTATAGGAATCGTATGGGTTGTTGTCAGCGGCATAGTAACCAATTCAACAAAGCAAGTTAACTCTGGATCGCAATGCTTTAATTCGGGTGTACAAATTACAAGCGCAAGCTGCACAGTAGCAGGAACTAACTGCAATGTGACTGTTCAGAGAACATTAGGATCAGACAAACTCGGAGGAGTAAGACTTGTCTTCATGAACTCAGCAGGAAATAGCGCAATCAATGACACTATGGGAGATATTACAACTTTAGGATCTACAATGGCACAGAACTGGAATCCTGGAGTATCAAATGTTATAGAAATCGATGCCGCTATTTATTTCAACGACAGTTCCGGAGCTAAGAGCATATGCAGCGAAGTATCCAAGTTTACAACAGTCCAATTGATTTAATTTTACTTTTTAATTTCCTTTAATAAGAATATTTTTATAGTGTTTCTTCCACAATTTTCTATGGCGACTGTAGTTCAGTGGCAGAACACACGACTGTGGCTCGTGGAACGAGAGTCCGATTCTCTCCTTTCGCCCTTCTTTCAAAAAATATAAAAGCTAATAATTCATCATTTCTAAAAGAGGAAAATGATAATCAGAAAAGCTAATTCTCGGGATTCAAAAGGTATTGCCGAGATCTACAGAAGAGTATATTCTGAAGCGCCATACCATGAGAAGTGGAGTAAAAAAACAGCTCTTGAAAGAGTTCGCGATGAGCTGGAAGACGGGAAGATTTACGTAGCTGAAGTCGAAAAAAAAGTCGCCGGCTTCATTGCTTTCTCAACTTATGAATGGTTCGATGGGAAATGGGGTTACATAGATGATTTTGCGATTCTGAAAGAATACCGCGGCAGGGGAATAGGGAAGATGCTTATGAAAAAAGTTGAAGAAGATTTGCGGAAAGCAAAGGTAAAAGTGATTGATCTTCGTGTTCACAAGAAGGCAAAAGCATTTAATATGTATAAGAAATTGAAATATAAAGAGAATGGATATGTAGATATGGAGAAGAAATTATGACAGACGAATTAGTAAAAGGTTTCAGGGATTTTACAGGAGAAGAGGCGGAAAAGCTGGCTGAAATAAAAAAAATAATCGCAAGGAATTTCGAGAGATATGGATTTGAGTCTGCTGAAACACCCATAATTGAATATGAAGACTTTGTAAAGGGCGGAGACAAAAATGAAGACAAGGATGAAGTCATTTCTGATATTTTCAAATTAAAAGACAAGGGAAAAAGAAGCCTTGCCTTAAGATATGAATTTACATTCCAATTGAAGAGATTGATGAAAGGAAAAAAATTGCCTTACAAAAGGTATGAAATCGGAAATGTTTTCAGGGATGAGCCTGCTTCAACAAACAGGCTAAGGCAGTTTACTCAATGCGATGTGGACATTGTAGGCCTCTCGGAAATACCTGCAAGAGATGAGGCTGAAGTTCTTTCTGTTACATATGATATTCTTAGAGAGTTGGGGATAAAACCAATAATTCTCATCAACAATAGAAAATTGCTTAATGAAATTCTAGATGATTTGAAAATAGGAAAGAATAAAGAGCAAGTTCTCAGGGAGATTGATAAATTTGACAAAATATCCGAGAAGGAATTAAGAGGGAATTTGAAAAAATTCAAGGCCGAAAAATTAATTGATGCATTAAATCAAGGCGAAGATTATTTCAGCAAATTCGAGAGCTATAAAGAAATAGTAAGCTTAATGGACTACTGCAGAATTTACGGTATGGAAATAAAATTTTCACCTACAATAGTGAGGGGATTAAGTTATTACAATGGAAATGTATTTGAAATAAAAGCAAATGGAATAAAAGAGACAATTGCAACAGGCGGCAGCTACAAATTCAATGATGTCCAATGTACCGGAATTGCCTGCGGAGTTGAGAGGCTTTCTGCTGTTGCCAACATAAAATCCGACAGAGAAGAATATCTTATAGTCTCACTTGGGGAAGACAAGAAAGCAATAAAACTCGCACAGAAATTAAGAAAAGAGGAAAAAGAAGTTTCAGTTTATTATGGAAAGCCGACAAAAGCACTAGAATATGCAAATTCTTACAAGATTAACAAAGTTATTTTCATCGGAGAGAAAGAAGTCAAATCCGGAAAAGCGAAAATCAAAGACATGAAAAGCGGGAAAGAATCCGAGATTAAATTATAAATTTATAAATCCGCAAAAGTTCTTTATATTATGAAACATGAAGGTTCAGCAGTATCAATAATTATCAAGAGAACTGCAGGTTTCGTGATGTTTATTATTCTGATCCTGCTGGCAAATCTTCTCGCTACCGGAATAAACAACGGAACTTATACGAGCATTATCGGATTCTTTAATATCAACGTTGCATTATTCTTCAGCTTATTCTTCTGGGGAATGACAAGTGAACTATTCTGGAATTTCTATTTCCCATGGAATATGTTTGCTCCAATAGCTGGTGCAATACTAAGCACATCCATAATCACATTCTTTTACAGAATCTGGCTTTTCATCAATGGATATGTCCAGTCAAATATTTCAATCCCAATGATTCCAGTTTACATAGTTGTATTCATAATTGTGCTTATATCAGGATATGCAAGACTTGCAATGAGGGGCATGATAAATGAAAAGTACAATAACAACAAATGGGAGGAATGGAAAAAATACAGAATTGAAATGCACAAAAAGATAAAGGAATATAAAAAAGACAGGAAAAAAGTTGAATGGGATGATGTAGGTGAAGAATTCAAATATGCGCTCTATAATCTTGGAAATTCTATAAATAGGGCTTTTGAAATGCACAATAAAGAAGACAAAAGAAAGAAGAGAAGGAAATAATTTCAGTTCTTGGCAAATTCTATAATCAAATTTTTATTCCTTACTTCTGGATGGAATAAAGTTGCATAAATGTTATCTTTATGAAAGACTTCGGGAAGAACATAAAATTGGTGCAGATGATAAACCTGAAGTTTTCCTTTCATTCCCAGAAATCCATTGAGAATTAGATCTTTCAATCCAATCTCTTCCTTTTTCTTTAATTTATATCCAAGAACCAATCCGATAACATGCGCTCCTCCGCAAATCCCAAAAATAGGCTTGTTATAATTTTTTATCCATTGGAATTTATCTAGATGTTTCAGGAATTCATTATCTTTTAGGGATGTTCCGCAGATTATTATTTTGTCCGCCTTTTCTATATCTGAACTCTTTAAATCTAAATAATTTTTCGTGAAGAATTTTATATTTTGATTTTTCAGAATGTCTTCGATTGGCTTTACAAATTCCAATTCATGCAACTTTTCCTTGCAGATACTTATAACCAATAGCATAAAAAAATAAAGAAAAGGAGATTAAAAATTTAACATCTCCTTAAAATTTAAGCTAACTTGTATGTTGCACTAACATCTGCTGTAACATCCTGTGTTGTCGGAACAAGATTCATTGCAGCTGCTTTTGCGCCTGCATTTTCTGATGATGGTACCGCCGCTCCGGATGAAGAATACACATTAAAGGGCATATAGTTGAAGCTGTTTACGGATACAGATACTAATGCTCCTGTTGCTTTTCCGAAACCTGCTGCAACAGCGTCTGCCTTTGTCTTCGCATCCTGCGAAGCAAGCTGAAGAGCCTGTGCTTTATACTGGTTTTGAAGAGCTGGGCTCAATTCAAAGTTTATTGTTGAAACTCCAGCACCTGCATTTGCTCCTGCATCAATCACAGAACTTAGCTTTGCCGTATCATTTGCAGAAAACTCAAGCTTGACAATATGAATTGCAACATAACCATTGTTTGTAGATTTTCCAGTCATATCATACATGATATTTGGGGAAATGCTATAGCTATCTGTTGCTATCTGATTTTCACTAAAACCTATAGAGGTTAATGAAACTTTTAGCTGATTATAGATTGCCGTATTTGCATCATTTGCTGCTGAGCTTGTTGTCCCATTTGTCTGTATGTTAAAGAATACTGCTACAAGATCTGGCATTACCTTGATTGTGGAAGTTCCTTCAACAGTCATTGTATTTGTGGCTGGTGAAAACATTGGAACAAAAACAAACAAAGTAAGCAAGGCTATCAAGATTATCGTTCCTGCAACGATTGAAGTTATCGCGATTGCGTGATTTTCTTTTTTCATTTTACCTCCTTACAATTTTCTCCAATTTATAATTGAGATTATGAATATTGCAATCAATCCTCCAAGAAGGAACCATTGCCATGTCGGCTGCGAAGTGATTATGTTCGTTGCTGAAGTCTGAACTGCTGCAGGGACAGCAAGCCCTGAAGCTCCATTTGAAGCGCCATATGCCGCTTTTTCTGCACTTCTTGGCAATGAAGAAGATATTTTATCATAAACCCATACTGCAACTGTTCCCGCGGCTGTAAGTATCAGAGCAGGGGTTATTGATTTCAATTTATCGGCTGTTGATTTTTTGTGTGATATTACAATTGACTTGTTCGAAAGCTCGTACATTACAATTTTCTTCCCCTTTTTGCTCCAGAAGAAATTTTTCCTTTTCTGGACAAATCCTGATGAAAGAAGCTTCTTCATATTATAATCAAGAGTATTCATTGGAATCCCGAGTTTCTGAGAAATGTCTTTCTGGCTGGCTTCTTTGTTTTCAGCCAGATAATTGATTATTTTCTTGCATGTCAAACTGGAAAGAACTTCAGCTACAGACTTAGATTTCTCATCATCCAGAGATACAAGCATGAATTTATTATTGTCCATTATACCATATAGAAATATCTATTTTATAAATAATTTGAAGGGTTCAATCCGAGTGGAAGTTATTTTACTTTCCAGTCGCATCTTCAATCTTTCCTTTTAATGAAAGGAACTTTGCAACCAAGCCGAGATCATTGTAGAGCCTGAGAAGCTTATTGTTCACGTCTGTTTTTTCAGCATCAGAAAGCGTCTTCAATGTTATCATCTTTTCATATACTTCAACTGCCTTGCTTTTTCTTTTTTCTTTCTCAAAAATCATTGCCTGGGTCTTGTAAAAATCTTTTATGATATTCAAAGTGTTTGTTTTTTCCATTGGTTTTATGTCTGCAATAATCTTGTTTGTTATTGAATCTGCCATCTCAAAATATCCCCCATGAATATAATTTCCTGTTTCCTGAATGAGGAATTTCATTTTATCCGCATAAATATTTGTCATCTCCGCCAATTTGCTGTATGTCTCCGCTGCCTGCGGAAACATCATCCTTCTTTCGTAAATCTCTGCAAGCCTGACACAGACAAATTTCTTCAAATCTGGGGAAGGATTCTCCTTCAGAAATCTCCTTATAGTATCAATTTGGACATAATCTCCTTTTCCGTTCAGCTCTTTTTCAATTTCCCCTTTGTTCATCTCCTTCTTCAATAGCATAGAAAATCAATCAGAGAGTGGTATTTAAGGATTAGGATAATAGAAAACTTATTTTAAATGATAATTTCCCTTCTCCAGCTATTCTCGCCTTCCTTGAAATCTTCAAATGATTCTACCTTCAATTCATGCCTGAATAAATCCGGAGCATAAAGCACAAAAGATTCAAATTCTCCCCCTTCGCCAGCGGGATTGATCTTGTATTTCTGGTTAAGGATTTTCATGTCTTCAACAAATTTCCTGTCAATCTTCCTTCCGAGCCAGGTCTTATCCAGAGGATATGCAAAAACCCCGGTGATTATTATCCTGAATTTATTTTTTAACAGCTCTTCCAGAAGCTCAAACTGGTTCTTTTGCCAAAGAGGATTAAAGCATTCAATATTCAATTCACTGCAGATTTTCTGTATTCTTGAAGCCTGATAAACGCTTTCAACTGCGCCAGTAACAATTCCTTCAATCCCGTATTCTTTTATCGCTGTTTTTATCGCTTCTTTCAGGTCTTTCAGCTCTGATTCTTTTTTTCCTTTCGTTTTCTGCAGAATTATCGGAATATTCATAGACTCCGCCTGAATTTCTGTTGAGAATATAGAAGGCGTATGGAACATGTATGAACTTTTATTCGAAGAAACAAGGGAAATCAGGCATGAAAGTTCATAGTCCTGCTTTTCTGCAAGCCATGCCGCATAAGTAGAATCTTTTCCTCCTGAAAAAAGAACTCCAAGTCTCATTTTCTAATATGAACTCTAGGATTTATATAATAAGCGATTGCAGTATAGAGACAAAACTTAAAAGCCAATAATTTCCCAGATTGTAATGAATTTATTAGATAGATTAAAAATAAATGCCGAAATCAGAATGGCGGAGAAAGGCCTCCGGCATTATGAAACTGCTAGAGAAGCAGATGATAAGATTAACCTTGCATATTCGGTTCTAAAAAAATATACAGGCAGAATCTCACCTCAGCTCGCAGCACATTTTGAGAAAGAAATAAGGAATGCAGAAATCGATTTGAAAAATAATTTTATTATGGGGTATATAATATAATTTTATTCTTCATCAATATTCTCTGATTCTTCAATTTCTTCAGCTTTCTTATTTTTATCTTTTAGGACTTTCTTCGTTTCTTCCAGCTCTTCGAGCCTCTCCAGTTCCTTTGCTTCTGCAATCAAATCTGCAAAGAAATCGGGGTTCTTCTGGAAATACAAATCCCTTGGCCAGACATAGAATTCTTCAAAATGGGCGCTTTGATCAAGCCAGACTTTTCTCTGAGAATCCAGATTCAGGAGCATAAAAAATGAGATGATCCTTTCTTCTTTATCCGTTCCGGCAAGATCCGTAAAAGTAATCTTTTCCGCAAAATTCTGCTTTATGTAATTCATCAGCTTTTCATAAATTTCTGTAGACTTATTGTTAAGATTGAACCTTCTTTTTGGAAGAGAAATTGATGTCTCCCTTAAAGCATTATTATTTATGATTTCCTTCTTTATTCTTCTGTTCTCTGTTATAATCGCCTTGTCAAGCGATTCAATCAACTCGCTTAAAGTAACTCTCCTGAACCTAGGCAGAGGGCTTTTTGGAACCAAGTCCGGAAGATCCCCAATATCCACTTCACTCCAGTCTATCTGCCTGACCAGCTTCTCATCATCCTTCTTTCCGAACAGTATTTCATCTATGCTTTTCAGGTATTTGCTAAGCAGTAATTCTGATTTGATCCTCAAAAGAAATGCGGCAGCCAGCAGAACCTTGCTTGAAACAAAAAAATCCTCTTCTTCCAGCTTCCTGATTTTCTCAAGATATTTGTTAGTGAGAACTCCTATATCAATATCCCAAGGGTCAAGCTGCTCTGTATTAATAAGATCGTAAATGATTTCCTGCCAGCTTATTTCCCTGCTGAATAATAGGTCATGAATCTGCTCCTGCCTCGCATTAATATCTTTTTCAGGGATATTTTCTTCACCTTTTTCCATGTATTATACAGGAAAAGCCAATTTATAAAATAGTGTAGTCCCTAAAATATCTATTTTGTAGTGTCTAAAAAACTATAAAAGAGGAATATGAATTACTACTATACATTGACAAGCCCTTGTCATTCTTTAAGGGTAACAAAACCGAAAGGTTTATATATGAAATGGCTTTAGGAATACTATCACCTCTTTTTCCCTAGGAGAGGCTTCAAGTTATCTTTTTGATCAACTTGAAGAATCTCCCTGGGTTTGTAATAATTATTGACTGATTATATCCGATCTAAAATTCGGCACGATTATCATCCTAATTATTTCTTGGCGGTAAATTCAGAATAATGGCATTTGCCGCAGTAAACTCTGTCTTTTGCCTTCATCAAGAAAACCCCAGGACCGCATCTAGGGCAATGAGCTGATTTTACAATCTTGCTTCCCTCTATTTTATACTGAGCATATTTTTTGCTGGTTGGCTTATTCTTATGAGCTTTCTTCCCTTTTTTTGCTTCTTTTTTTGCCATTACTTCTTAGCTTCCTTCTTTTGTTTTTTGTTTATGAGATGGAATTTTTCCCTTTCAGGAGCTGAGCCGTATATATTGGCTATGATTGTAAATCCCCTGGAACCGAATTTACCTGCAATCTTGTTGATATGAACCAATTCTTCAGCTACAGAAAATTTTTCAGATATAATCTTCCTTGCAGCTTCCGCACTTGGAGGACTAGCCAAATCTAGAACCTTCAATTTTATTTCCCTTCTGTTAAGGAGCGGATTGTGTTTTTCTTCTAATAATTCCATTTTATAGCTTTATCGCGAAATTTCCCTTTTCTTTAATTCCAAGTTTCGGAGCAATCTCTGATTTCTCAGGATTGGTAATGACTATTCTTCCTTTGAAGCTGTCGCTGGATTCCCTTGAACCGCAATTAGGGCATTTGTCGCCTTCATATATTCTCTTGCAAATCCTGCATGCTTTTTCTTTTGCCATTATATTAAAAAATTGATACCTAGTTTCTTTTCTAGTCCTTCTTTCATTTTTGCTTTATCTTCTTCAGGTGCAATAACAGTCAACCTTGAATGCTCTTTAGTGCCAATCACGATAACTGTTGAAGATAGATAATGATACAAATCGCCGCTTAATCCTTCCTGATACTGAACCTCTCCAAGATATATAAGCTCCCCTTTTCCCATTAAATCGTCTGCTTTTCTCATAGCATCTTTAAGGTCTTCGCCGTTTGCAGAGATATAATTATGAATTCCTATCATTTTTTCTTCTCCTTTTTGCCCTTGCCTCTCTTTTCAGCTTCTTCGCCTTTGGCAGCTTTCTTCGCTTCTCTCTCTTTCTTGGTCTGCTCTTCCTTGACCCATTCAAGTTTTCCCAATCCAGGCTGCCTCATTGTCAAGCCTATCTTTGGCGCCCCGCCCTTGTGGCTTATTGCAACAACTCTTGCAAGGCACAAATCCCCGTCCTTTAAGCTTCTCTTCGACGCTTTTCCGACAAGAGTATTTGATTTGCTGAAACTTACATAGTCATTCATTGTCTGGCTGATGTGAATCATTCCCCTCATTACGCCAAGGTCAATGAAAGCCCCGAAGCTTGTGACTTCCGCGATTGAACCGCAAACAAGCTCCTGCAGTTCCGGCTTCCAGGCAAGCAATTTGAATTTTGAATTGTAATAAACAGCGCCATCCCCGGGAATGATTACTCCGTCGCCAATCTCGATCACTTCAATTACTGCGACTGCTTTCCCCATTTCCCTGTCGTAATAGTCTTTGTAAGTTTCTTTGAGCTGGTTCTCGACAGCCTCGCGAGTGGACAAGCCAAACAGCTTTGGTTCAACTCTGATGTAATCCTCAACTTCTGTTATATAGAACATGTTAAAAAATTTAGTGAATTTGGTTTTTAAAGGTTATTATTGATATTTTTTACAGGATATAAATCTATTTAAATTAAAAAAATTGCAAAATGGATATGGAAACAGAAAAAGATCCAACTTTGGAAAGGAGAATTTCTGTCGGGGTTGTAGCACCGGAGTTTCTTGAAGGCAATATTGTCTATGTTCAACTAAGGCAAAAAGCAGGGGCATTTTCGGCAGAAGCCATATCTGATCTTCCATTTAATAGCCTTGTTAAATTAAGCTTGGGATATATCACTGAAAGAGGAAAGAAAGCTGACAGCGACAGATTCCAGGGAAATGGCCAGCAGTTTATAGACATGCTCGTTCAGCAGAATCACGGCCAGATAAGCTACAGATTTTACGAAGATTCTTACAGATTATCAGGAATGTTCAGATAAAATCAGACTATCTCTAATGTCTTTGTCCCCCGAATTATCATCTTCTGATTCTTAATTTTATTCTGAAGCTCTTTGTCGAGGGTTGCGATAACAACATCTTCATTTTCATTTGCAAATTCTACAATTGCACGATCCACATCATTCCTTCTCAATTTTATTATCGTGAACTTATTCTTATTCATGATTTTCAGCGCCAAATCCGCCTGCTCCCTCAGAAGCGCGCCCTTCCTAGACTTTGAAAGCTTTTCTATCTCATCAAATACCTGCCTTGGAATGATTACTTCGAACCCCATCAATGGAATCTGCTCAAAGAAATCAATTTTTTGCCTCGCGCATGAAATTATAAAATTTGTATCCAATAACACCTGTTTCATTTTTTAATAAAGAAAGGAGGATATAAAAATTTAGCGTAATACAAAAGTATTAAAAATTAATTCTATTGAGTTATTATACCGGGTGCGTAGGCTAATGGCAGACTCGGCGGCTCCAGACCGCCAGATGGGGGTTCGATTCCCTCCGTGCCCATTTATATCTATAATTAAGTTAAATTTAAATATACTTTATCATAGTTAATATCAATGGAAAAGAGGAAGAATATTACGAAGTGGGTTTTAGTTGCTTTGCTAATTTTAGTGGCGCTTATAGTCGTCTATAAATTTGTGCTTACAGGATTTGCAACAAGCAGTTCTACTACTACCACAACTGCCGCTAAGACTACAACAGGGACTTCTAGTGCCAGCACCGCAACTGCAACGACCGCAGCCAAAACAACCACTACTACAACTACACCTGCTACAACAACAGCCACGACTACGGCTTCTAAAACTACAACAACGCCTGCTACTACAACTACAGCAGCCAAAACAACCACTACTACCATGACGACTACAACGCCAGCGGCTACAACAACTGCTGCAACCAATACTACCGGTGCAACTACTCCCTCAACAACTACCACCACAACTGCGACTAATACTACAACACCGGTGACTGCAGCAAATACAACAACAAGCACTACTACTTCAAATTCTTCTGTAACCAAGTCTACTAGCACAGGAAATACTACTGTCACAAATCAGACAACCCCTTCAAATAGCAATTCGACTGTTGCGACAACAACCAATCCTTCTACAAGTTCAGTATCTGTATCTAATGTTACAACACAGGCAGTTACTGTTTCAGGAGGCATAACCGCCACAGCAAAAGTAAATAAAACAACTGTGGTTGTAACTTATTCGACAAATCAGACAACTTCTCCAACTGCCTCTTCTAACACAAGTGCAGCAGCAAATCAGACCGCTGTCCCAAGCGCGAATACAACAGTATCTTCAAATACAACTACAACAAACCAGACCAGTTCCTCTTCTGTAACTGCAAATAATTCAGTAACCAATACAACAACCATAACCGAAACCCAAATAAATTCAACCACCTCTTCAACAATTGTAACAAGCCAAAGCGGAACCACTAGCACAACTACAACAGTCACTCCAGTAAATCCAACAACAATCATAACATATTCGACAATTACTTCAGTTACTTCCGCTGGTGTTTCAAACACAGTGAAGGTTGCAAGTTTGATAAATGTAATTTTCGGATGCGGAAATGGATATACTCTTAATACGGTTAAGGGTGTAAGTTACTGTTCTAAATTATAGATTTGATATCCAATAAGATTTTTATATTCATTATAAGTAAATTATCCTATGAAGCAGATATATTTTGATAATGCAGCGTCAACAAAAGTTGATGAAAGAGTCTTGAAAGAAATGCTCCCATACTTCACAGAAAAATACGGAAATGCATCCTCGGTCCATGAAAAAGGCATGGAAGCCAAAAGAGCCCTTGAAGAGAGCAGAAATATTATCGCAAAAGCCATAAGCGCAAATAAAGATGAAATCTATTTTACTTCGGGCGGGACTGAGGGAAACAATTTTGCACTGAAAGGCTTGTTCTTCTCTAATTTCCCGAAAAAGAACCATATCATTACAACCAGAATCGAGCACGATTGCGTCATTAACACATGCAAATGGCTTGAAAAGCAAGGCGCAAAGGTCACATACCTTGAAGTCGACAAAGAAGGCTTTGTAAATCCAAAGCAGATAGAAAATGCAATAACAGACAAAACAATAGTCGTTTCTGTAATTCATGCTAATAATGAAATAGGGACAATACAAAATCTTGAGGCTATAGGAAAGATCTGCAGAGACAAGAAAGTCCTGCTCCATACGGATGCCTGCCAGAGCTTCACAAAAGTCCCTCTTGATGTAAGAAAGCAAAATGTCGATATGGTAACATTAAATGCCCATAAAATTCACGGACCGAAGGGCGTTGGCGCATTATACATAAGAAAAGGAATTGAAATAACTCCTCTGCTTCATGGGGGCGGCCATGAAAGAGGATTAAGAAGCGGAACAGAGAATGTTTCTGGAATTGTCGGCTTTGCAAAAGCGGCAGAGGTTGCAAGCAAGAAAGACGTGGAGAAGATGACTGAATTGAGAGACAAAATGATAAATGATCTATTAAAAATTCCCGGGATAAAATTAAACGGGCCGAAAGAAAACAGATTGTGCAACAATGTCAATATCTCCTTTGAAAAAGTTGAGGGCGAAGTAATTGGAGGATATCTTGAAAATGACGGCATATTAACTTCAACAGGTAGCGCATGCATGTCTCATTCAACAGGAATCAGCCATGTCCTCAAGGCAATAGGATTATCTGACGAAAAAGCGAGCAATTCAATAAGAGTCAGCATAAGCAGATTCACAACTGAAGAAGAAGTTGATTATTTTTTAGAGAGATTCAGAAAAATTATCGGGAAATTCCAGAAAATCTAATTTAGCATAAGCCCGCGTGTGTCATTACTTCTTAGTTCGGATAAGTGTTTAAATAATACTTCTGATAAAATACTCTATCATACAATCTGTAGTAATATACAGAGGTTAGATATACAAGATATTGTATATCATCAAATACATGAAGTGCCCACATTGTTCGCATGAGGAGTCAAGGGTTACGAATAAACGAGAGTCTCCTAATGGAATTCGTAGGCGAAGAGAGTGTCTGAAGTGCAAGAAGAGATTCACAACATATGAAAAAACAGAGAAAGAGGATTTTTATGTTGTAAAAAAAGACGGGCGCCGGGAGAAATTCAGCAGAGAAAAACTCGAACACGGAATTGAAAAGGCATTTGAGAAGCGCCCTGTTTCAAAGGAGAAAATTGACAAAATGATAAACGAAATTGAAGATCAGCTGAGAAAAAGAGGAAAAGAGGTGAAGAGTTCTATTATTGGCGAACTTACCATGAAGAAAATAAAGAAGCTTGATCATGTTGCTTACATCAGATTTGCTTCTGTATACAGAGATTTCCAGGATATAAAAGACTTTAAGGAGGAATTGAAAGAATTGTAAGATGCCCGCAACACTGGAAGCAAAATTTGAACCTCGATATAGGACAGTTTCATTAAGTGATGATCCCCGAAAATATTCTCCAATTGAAAGAGAGTCTTATGATAAAGATAAACATATATTAGTCGAAGATGCAAAAACTTTGGTTGAGAACCAAAAGGATTCACAACTGGAGGTCCAAAGATTAACTGATGCAATAACTTCTGGAGATATAAGAGTCTATGAATTTGATGGCCAGAAATATTTGGATAGAACAGATATTGGAAGGATTTATCATCAGACAAGAGAGAAAACAGGACTAAGTGTTGAAAGATATTTCACAACCTCGGGGGAAGATCCATTTGAATCTGTAACATATACCCCTCGGCATTTGGAAATTAAAGAGTTCAAAACAGGAAAGGTTGTCTTTGAAATGGACGGGGCAGAAATTCCCGACTGGATGAATGAAACCGAAGCTTCTATTGTTGCATCCAAATATTTTTTCCGGCCTAAAAAAGAAAAATGGAAAGAAAAATTGAAACATTCAATCGGTTCTGATCATGAATATTCTTTAAAGCAGCTCAATAAAAGGGTTGCAGATTTCTTCACAGAAGAAGGATGGAAACTTGGATATTTCAAAACAGAAGCAGACAGGGAAAATTTCAGGAATGAATTATACTTCTTGCAGATAAATGGATTTGGTGCATTTAATTCTCCGACCCAGTTTAATGCCGGATTATTTAATTCATATGGAATTTCCGGAAACAATGGAATAAATTATTACAAGGATCCCGAAACCGGAGAGGTAAAGAAAGTAATGAATGGAGAATATATTCATCCTCAACTGCATGCTTGCTTCATTAAAGGCCCTAATGATGATCTTGAAAGCATAGCGCAAAACTTAGTTGATGAAGTCGCAATCTTTTCATCCGGGTCCGGCATAGGCCATGACATTGGAAAATTAAGAGGAGAAGGAGAATACTTATCTGGAGGCGGGAAATCTTCTGGCTCGATGAGTTTTTTAAAAGTCACCGACCGGGGAGCGGGCGCTATAAAATCAGGCGGAAAAACAAGGAGAGCAGCAAGAATGGCAACTATGAGGTATCAACATCCAGACATTATGAGTTTCATCCGAGATAAAGTTCAGGAAGACAGAAAGGCCTTAATTTTAATGCAAAATGGTTTCAGCACAGGAATGGATGGAGAAGCATATACCACTGTCGCATTGCAAAATACAAATCTTTCAGTCAGATTAGATGATAAGTTTTTTGAAACATTAAAAGCAGGAGGAGAAGTCCAAACATATAATGTTAAAGATGGAAAACCCTCCAAAAAAATATCTGCAGAACGGATGCTTCAGGAAATTGCTTTTGGAAGCTGGAGAATCGGAGATCCTGCAGTTCAATATGAAGACAAGATTCAAGAGATGCATGTTGCAAAGAATTCCGGAAGAATAAACTCTTCAAATCCCTGTTCTGAATATATGTTCCTTGATGATACTTCTTGCAGCCTGTATTCTATGAGACTAACCGCTTTCATGAATGAAGATGGAACATTTAACGCAGTGGATTTCAGAAAGGCTCTAAGAGTTTTCACAATAGCACAAAATATCGCCAATAAAAGTGCATCATATCCTGTTAGAGAAGTTGCAGTAATTAGCCCCGAATATGCAACAATCGGCGGAGGCTATGCAGATCTGGGGTCTTTGCTAATGAGAAGCGGCATTCCTTATGACTCTGAAAAAGGGAGAGCAACTGCGGCAGCCATAACTTCTTTATTAACCGGAACTATTTATGAAACCTCTGCTGAAATTGCAGGAGCATTAGGATCTTTCACGCATTTTGAATTTAATAAAAAACCAATGATGGAAGTCATGGAAAAGCACAGGCAAAATCTTGAAGATATCTCATGGGGAGAAATTGGTGATGATGCATTAAAAGGCGCGGCCTATCAATCATGGGAGCAGGCTATTGCACTTGGAGAACAATTTGGATATAGCAATGCACAAGCATCGGTCATTGCTCCTACAGGAACAATATCTTTTTTAATGGGATGCAGCACTACGAGCGGAGAACCTGCAATGGCTCTTAGCATTACAAAGAATCTTGCCGGCGGAGGAAATATTACAATCGCTAATAAAGACGTGGAAATTGCCCTCAAAAAATTAGGATACAGCCATGAGCAAATTGTAGATATATCGAAATATATTGGAAAAGAAATTGCACCATATACTCCTAGAGGCACAATTATCAACGCCCCTCATGTCAGGCCAGAACATTATGCCATATTCAATACTGCATTTGGAAATTCCAAAGGAGAGGGAAGCATAGACTTTGAAGGACATGTTAAAATGTTAGGAGCAACACAGCCATTTATTTCAGGCGCAATTTCAAAAACAAATAATCTCCCTGAAAGTGCAACAGTTAAGGATATTTATGACGGTTACTTGCTTGGAAGTGAATTAGGATTGAAAGCCATCTCAATTTTCAGGAACAATAGCAAACCAATATCAGCTGTTGATTTCGGTGGCAAAAGCTATGTCAAATTGAAAAGAGGAGAAAAAGAAGATCTGCCGGGAAGAAGATCTGGTTTTGAAACAGAAGTCCGCATGGGAGAACACTCTTTCCATGTTATTTCAAGCGATTATCTTGATGGCAAACCTGGGCAAATAACTTTCTTAAGTTACAAATCGGGTTCAACTCTCGGAGCACACTTCTCTAGCGCGGGCGTCTCTGCTTCAAAATCCCTTAAAAGAGGAGTAAGCTTGGAAGATGTGACTGAAGGCTGGCTTGGACAACAGTTTGAGCCTCATGGGCTTGTTCAGGGACACCCTTTCATCAAAACAGCAAGTTCCCCTCTTGACTTCGCAGCAAAAGTATTGAGGTTGGAATATCTAGGAGATTTAGATATGGTCGAACCAGAATTACGAAGCAAAGTCAATCTAAGAGACCTATGGGGTGCAAAAAATGGAGCTTTCAGAACTTATAAGAGAATGAAAATTGACGAATGGAGCTTTGAAGATGTAATGAAAGATGCTGAAACAGGCGGATTTGTTGAAGGTACTGAAGAATTCAATGGAAACGGAAATGGCAATGGAAGCAGAAAAAATTCCAGGGGAGTAACTTGCAATTCATGCGGGAATTTAATGAGACCAACAGGGCCAAATTGCTTTTCATGTGATAATTGCGGGGACAAGGTTGGTGGCTGCGGAGCTTAAAGACTATTTTGCATCATAATCTAATTTTTAAATTAAAATCTTTTCTGAATAACATGGGCAATCCTGACCAAAAAATAGTTGTTGTAGAAAAAGATATTCTATTTGCACGGGGGGATCATTATTTTGAAGGATTCAGCCCTGTGGAAAAAGTTGATTATGAATCAGTGGTCTTAGAATATATGAAAGTCATGAGAAGGGGCTCGACAAAGGAGCCAGTAAATCACCCATCCGGAAATGCCGAAATGAATACTTCATACAAGCAGCCAATAGGATACACGATTATTGCAAACATTCCCCAAAAGAAAGTTTTTGCTTACCAACGTTCTGTCGATGATAAAAGCTATGCGGAAAAAAGATTGCAAGGAAGATGGTCGTGGGGATTTGGCGGACATATAGAACCCCTTGATATGGAAAATGGAAATCCAATAAGAGAAAGCATACTAAGAGAGCTTAGCGAAGAAGTAAAGATAATAGGCACAAAAAAATTGGATATTATCGGATATGTCAATGAAGATGTTCAACTTGAAGAAGACTCAAAATTAAACAGACCAAGCATCGGAAGAGTCCATTTTGGTATTTTATACTTATTAAGCACAGATGCGCCAATGCTGATGATCGGAGATAAAGAAATTGCAAGAGTCGAATTAAAAACTATTTCTGAACTTGAAGAGCTTTGCAAAACTGAAGAAGTCGAAGGCTGGTCAAAAATTGCCCTAGAATCTTTAAGAAAAATTTTATAAATAGATTCTTTGTTTCTACGCAATGGAAGAAGTTCCAGAACTGACAAACGGAGAATTTGAAAGCTTCATAAAAGGTGGAACTGTCCTGATTGATTTCTTTGCGGAATGGTGCATGCCATGCCTTATGATGGCTCCCGTTATAGAAGAACTTTCTGACAAATTCAGGGGCAAGATAAAATTCGGCAAAGTCAATGTTGATGACAATGAAAAATTAGCGCAGAAGTTCCATGTCACATCGATTCCCACTTTTGTGCTGTTCAAAGAAGGGAATCCGGCACAGCAATTTATCGGCTCTATGGCCCATGAAGAATTCAGGGAAAAACTGAAGCAGTTTATCTAATAAAATTCTTTTTCTATAACTGCCATTGTTATCTTCTTATTACAGGATGTGCAATAAAATATTGCTCCTCTTTTTTCAAAAAAATCATTGCCACAATCGCAGACTACAAGTTTCTCAGTCCCATCCTTGAGCTTAAGAAATATTTGATTGCACTGATCGATAGTATAAAAAATTCCCTTCGGTTTGGTTTTTTGTATTTCTTCAAGGGTTATATCTTCTTCCATCTTTTTTTGAAATGGCCCCGATGGGATTTGGACCCACGACACCTGGATTAAAAGTCCAGTGCTCTACCAAGCTGAGCTACGGAGCCTTAAACATTCTAAAAATAATTAATTTAAAAAATGTTCTATAACCCGATTTCGTCACTTGAAAAGTTCAATATATCCTTATAAATAGAAATCAAATCCATTGAACATGGATATCACTGTTATAGAGAAAATATTAGTCGTCTTCGTACTGACTTTTTTGTTCGGGATTGAGAGACAAAGAAAACATACGCCAGTCGGTTTTGCAACATTCGTCCTTGTTG
The DNA here is from genome assembly GCA_963779925.1 of uncultured Nanoarchaeota archaeon. Taxonomy (GTDB): domain Archaea; phylum Nanobdellota; class Nanobdellia; order Pacearchaeales; family GW2011-AR1; genus JAKLIN01. The sequence goes on from CAVZZS010000002.1 coordinate 29,455, forward strand.
CAATCGGATCATGCGGCCTGACAATTGTCGCCCTTCAGCTTGCGATTTCAAACACCATATTTTTGCTCAGCGGAATAGTCAGCGGTGTTGGTTTCCTTGGGGCGGGAGTTCTAATGGGGGGAAGCTCTGCAGAGAGAACATCCGGCTTCATAACGGCTGCAAGCGTGTGGCTGTTTTCAATTTTTGGGATAATAATCGGACTGGGATATTATGAAATTGGAATTCTAATTTATGTGTTTACATGGGTTATTGTTGTAGTTGACAGACATTTAGAGAAGGGACTTACCGATTCCTATAAAAGAGAAATCTCAATCAGGACAAAGGGCTTCATGGAGAAGAAAGAGATAACAGACATTCTTGCAAAATACTGCACAAGCTTCAAACTTGTAAAAGTTGAAATCGACAGGAAAAACAAAGAGGTTTTATTGAAATATCTGATAGAAGGACTGAAGAAGGACATAGACTCATTTTTGAGGGAATTTTACAATGAAAAATGGTGCATTTCTGTAGAGTTGGGTTAAAGGGCTAAAACAAAAACTTTTTAAACCAAATTTTTATATCTTGTATTATCGTATCGTAGTAAAAAACTAAACTAATGTTTTTTTAACATAATGCACATCCTTCAACCCAAACACATTAAGCTTAATCAAAAAGAATCTGAAGACCTTCTCTCTAGATTAAATGTCTCAAAAGCACAGCTGCCAAAGATTTTATCGACGGATCCAATATTGCCGGAAGGATGCAATGTCGGCGACATCATAAAAATCGAAAGAAAAGACGGCGAAAAAACCGAGGCTTATTTTAGAGTTGTTGTTTAGATTTAAAACAAATTAAGTACAAATCGAAATGGAAAAAAATAACCATCTAATAGTCAAAAGATACCTGCAAGAGCACTCTCTTGTTGCATCTAACATAACTTCATTCAATGATTTTATTGAAAGAAGAATGCAGGAAATCACGGAGGAAATCTCCAAGTCAATTGAAAAAGGGGAATTTGATATTTCTTTGGGAAGAATAAAGGTCGGAAGACCTAATATTGTTGAAGCTGATGGAAGCTCTTCACTGATAATGCCTTATGAGGCAAGACTTAGAAACTTGACTTATTCTGCCCCTGTTTTTGTCGAATTGACTGTTAGGCATGAAGACCAGGTTGATTCTGAAACGGTAGAAATCGGAAGAATTCCAGCAATGGTAAAAAGCGATATTTGCAATACAAATGGGCTATCAAAGGAAGATCTGATAAAAAATTATGAAGACCCATTGGATCCCGGAGGATATTTTATTATCAACGGAAATGAAAGAGTCATGGTAATGGCAGAGGATCTTGCAGAGAATCAGCCATTTATTGAAACAAACAAGAGCGGAGAACTGACATTAAGACTTTTCTCTTTGAGAGGAACATACAGAATTCCTATCTTGATTTCTGAAAGCAAAGATGGAGTTTTGAACACTTCATTCAGCAGATTCAGGGATATACCCTCTGTTGTTCTGCTAAAGGCACTTGGGCTGGTAAAAGAATCTGACATTGCAAAGTACATCGGAATAGAAACTGATGATATTATCGTCAATCTCTACGAGTATGTCAATATTGCAACAAAAGAAGATGCTATGATGTTTATCGCTGAAAAAACAAATCTTCAGGGAACAAAGAAAGAAATTTTGGACAGAGTAAAGCAAAGAATTGATTCATTCTTATTCCCCCACATAGGGCAAGATAAGGAAGACCGATTAAAGAAAGCGGTAACACTTTGCAAGCTCATAAAACAATTCTTGATTGCCAAAGGAAACCCTAATCTCAGAACTTACAAAGACCATTATGCAAACAAGAGAGTCAGACTTTCAGGGGATTTGCTTTCAAGCCTGTTCAGGGTCAATCTTGGAATTCTTATAAGAGATATCCAGTATTCTCTGCAAAAATCCATGAAGAGAAAAAAGTTTTCTTCATTGAAGGTTATTTCCAAATCCACTTTATTTTCACACAGGGTTGAATCTGCAATCGCGACAGGAAGCTGGGTAGGCGAAAGAAGCGGAATTACCCAGAACATGGATAAAACAAATTATCTTGCAATAATTTCCCAGCTGCAAAGAGTTTCAAGCATGCTTCCAAGCGAGCAGGAAAATTTCATGGCAAGAACCTTGGATCCAACGCATTATGGAAGATTCTGCCCTATAGAAACTCCTGAAGGAACTGAAATCGGATTGAGAAAAAATCTCGCTATCTTGAGCAAAGTCTCCACAAGAGTAAATATCGATGAGGCTGCATTCATCAAAGAGCTTGAAAAAGAAGGCCTTAATGTCGAAGAAAGCGAAGGAACAGAAGTTTTCTTCAACGGCGTATTTATAGGAAACATAAAGAATCATCATGAATTTGTAAATAGTATAAGAGAAAAAAGAAGATCCGGAAAATTGCCTCTTCAGATGAACATAAGGGATTATACGGATTTCAGAGTAGTAATGATTTCTACCGAACCCGGAAGAGTTCTAAGACCACTGATAATCGCTGACAACGGAGTCTCCAGATTAACTGATTCCCATATGATCCAGTTAGAACAAGGAGAATTAAGCTGGAATGATTTGACTGCAAAAGGAATTATCGAATATCTTGATGCAGCAGAAGAAGAAAATGCTTTAGTCGCTGTCAGAAAAGAAGATCTTGACCAGCAGCACACTCATCTCGAAATTGATTCTATGGACTTGTTCGGAGTTGTAACAAGCCTTGTACCTTATGGAAATCACAATCAAAGTTCCAGATTGAATAGGGGAAGTAAAACGCAAAAGCAGGCCCTTGGAATCTATGCCGCAAATTATCTTGCAAGAATCGATACAGACGTTTCTATCCTTCAATATCCGCAAAAGCCAATCGTGCGAAGCTTTGTTTATGATACCCTGAACACTTATCCTGCAGGACAGAATTTGGTTGTCGCTATCATGACACATGATGGCTATAACATGGAAGATGCTCTCGTATTCAACAAGGGAAGCGTGGACAGAGGGGTTGGAAGAAGCTTTTTCTTCAGGCCATACTCCGCAGTCGAGATGAATTATTCGGGCGGATTAAAGGACGAGATTGCAATTCCTGAAAAAGACGCTTCAGGATATAAGATGGAATCAAGCTACAGATATCTTGAGAATGACGGAGTTGTTTATCCGGAAGCTGATATTAATGAAGGAGAAGTATTGATAGGAAAGATGTCTCCTCCTAAATTCTTGTCTGAAGCTAGAGAGATTTCAGTTAAGACAAAGAAAGAATCTTCCGTAACAATGAGGCAGGAAGAGAAAGGAATAGTCGAGGCTGTTTTCGTAACCGAGGATTCCGAAGGAAATAAGATTGTCCAAGTCAAGACACGTGATCCAAGAATCCCTGAACTCGGGGATAAATTCGCAACATCACACGGACAGAAAGGAGTTATCGGAGCAATTATTCCTGAAGAGGATATACCATTCACATCAAGAGGAATAAGGCCAGATGTCATTTTCAACCCTCACGGACTTCCAAGCAGAATGACTGTCGGATATTTGATGGAATTGCTCGCAGGAAAAGTCGGATGCCTTAGAGGAGAAGTTGTTGACGGAACCCCATTCTCAGGAGAAAGCAAGGGTGAATTGGAAACTCAGCTTAAAAAATTAGGATTCAGATTTGACGGAAAAGAAACAATGTACAATGGAGTAACCGGAAAGAAATTTGACATAAAGATTTTCGTCGGAGACCTATACTACTTGAAATTAAAGTACATGGTTGGAAATAAGATACATGCAAGAGCTTCCGGAAAGATAGCTTTGCTAACGAGACAGCCTGTCGAGGGAAGATCAAAGGGCGGAGCTTTAAGATTGGGAGAGATGGAACAGGAAGCTTTGGTTGCGCATGGTGCAGCCCTATTATTGAAAGAAAGATATGATTCAGATAAGATTGTTTTGAACATCTGCACAAGATGCGGCTCAATTGCAATCGAAGACAATATCAGAAATAAGATTGTCTGCCCTATCTGTGGAAGTGAAGAAGCGGAGCCAGTAGAAATTTCATATGCATTCAAGCTTTTGCTGGAAGAACTTCAGGGATTACATATTCACACTAAATTCGGCTTAAAAAACAAATACGAATAAAATGATACCAATAGTAAGAAAGAAAGTTGATGAAATAAAGTTTACTTTATTCAATCCGGAAGAGATCAAGAAAATTTCAGCTGCAAAGATAGTCACGCCTGAACTCTATGATATTGATGGATACCCTGTTGATGGGGGATTAATGGATTTAAGATTAGGAGCTATAGATCCTGGTGTAAGATGCAGAACCTGCGGCGGAAGATTAAAAGAATGCTTAGGGCACCCTGGAAGAATTGAATTGGCAAGATCGGTAATTCATTTGAAATATGTCCCTTTGATTGAAATGGGATTAAGATGCTTCTGCCACAAATGCGGTAAACTATTAATTGAAGAGAAGAATATGAGCAAATATTCGCAAAGCGAGAGAGCTAAAAAAGCAAAGGATGTAAAGAAATGCCCTTACTGCGGTGCAGACCATGAAAAAGTAAAAGTCGACAAACCTACAAATTTCTATATTGGCAAGAAAAGATTATTCCCCACAGTAGTAAGGGAAATGCTTGAGAATATTCCAAATGAAGAGCTGAAAAAAATAGGAGTCGATCCTTTAGGCGCAAGACCTGAATGGGCAATATTAACTTATCTTCTTGTTCCTCCCGTAACTGTCCGTCCAAGTATTATCCTTGAAAGCGGAGAAAGAAGCGAAGATGATTTAACACACAAACTCTCTGATATTATAAGAGCAAACCAAAGATTATGGGAAAATCTGAATGCCGGAGCTCCTGAAGTTATTATTGAAGATTTATGGGACTTATTGCAATTCCATGTTACAACTTTCTTCGATAATACAGTATCAAGAATCCCACCTGCAAGGCATAGAAGCGGCCAGCCATTAAAAACAATCACTGAAAGAATCAAAGGAAAAGAAGGAAGAATAAGAAAGAACCTCGCCGGAAAGAGAGTAAATTATTCTGCAAGAACAGTAATCTCACCAGACCCATATATTGACATTAATGAAATAGGAATCCCTTTCAGCATTGCAAAAGTCATCACTGTTGCAGAAACTGTAAACGATTTGAATATTGACAATCTGAAAAAATTAATTGCAAAAGGCGAAGAATATCCAGGAGCAAATTATGTAATAAGACCTGATGGAAAGAGAAAGAAAGTAACGCCAGAATTAAAGGATGAAATAATCAATGAAGTCATTCCAGGATATAAAGTTGAAAGACATCTTCAGGACGGAGACGTGGTCTTATTCAACAGACATCCAAGCCTTCACAAGGGAAGCCTTATGGCCCACTTTGTAAGAGTTCTGCCCGGAAGAACGTTCAGATTGCATCCTGCTGCTGTAACCCCTTACAACGCTGATTTTGATGGGGATGAAATGAATATACACTCTCCTCAGACAGAAGAAGCAAGGGCAGAGGCAAGAATCTTGCTTGACGTCAAGAAAAATTTAATTTCTCCAAAGAATAACACTAATTTAATCGGATGCACGGGCGACGCTGTTACTGGAAATTATCTATTAAGCCTTGGAGAATACCCAAAAGATTTCGCGGATGATTTGCTTTACAAATGCGGAATCACCAATGGGATAACAACAAAAAGAATCTCTGGCGCAGATGTTCTATCTCACGTACTGCCAAAAGGCATCAATTTCAAGAATGATTCTGTAGACATTAAAGATGGAAAAATAGTCAAGGGAGTAATTGACAGGACAATATTCAGCGATGAAGACGGGGAGCTCATAAAAGTTCTAGATAAAGAATTTGGAAGAGATGTGACTTTCAATACAATTAGGATGGCTTATGCCCTTGGAACAAAATATCTGACAAATAAGGGAATTACAATTTCCGTCGGTGATTTGAATGTCAACAAAAAAGTTCTTGATGAGAAAGACAAGATCATAAAAGCCGCAGAGAAAAAAACAGAAGAAGTTATAGAATCATACAATAACCGATCTCTCGAAGTCATTCCTGGAAAGACAAGGGAAGAATCAAGAGAATTGAAGATTCTTCAGATACTTAATGAAGTCAGATCAAAAATCAGCGAAGTCGTCAAGGAAGAATTCCCTGAGGAAAATCCTATTTCATATATGATCAAATCTGGAAGCGGCGGAAACATTTTGAACATCACTCAGATGGCCTGTTCTGTAGGCCAGCAGGATCTTGAAGGAAAAAGAATTGATATAGGATACAATGACAGAACTATGTCTTTCTTCAAGAGAGGAGATTTATCTCCAAAAGCAAGAGGGTTCATCAACAGTTCATTCATGGAAGGACTAAAGCCAGAAGAATTCTTTTTCCAGGCTATGACAGGAAGATCCTCACTTATGGATACCGCATTAAGAACTCCTAAATCCGGATATTTGTACAGAAGACTTGCAAGCGCATTGCAAGATTTAAGGCAGGAATATGACGGAACAATAAGAAACAGCAATGGAAACATAATACAATATGAATATGGCGGAGACGGAATAGACGTTTCAAAGCTTCATCTCAACGGAAAACTTGAACCCGGAGAAGCAATAGGAATCGTAACAGCACAATCATTCGGAGAGCCTTCAACGCAGATGGTCTTGAGAACATTCCACTTCGCAGGAGTCTCTGAAATGCAGGTCACGCAAGGGCTTCCAAGATTAATCGAAATCTTTGATGCAAGAAAAAAGCCAACATCTCCTAAGATGGAGATTTATTTGGGCAAAGATTTCAACAATGAAAAAGATGAAGAGTTCTTGCAGAGAAGATAAAGGAAGTCAAAATAGAAGAAATCTCTTCAGAGGTCAAGTTGAACTTCAGCGACAAGGTCATAGAAATTATCCTTGACAAGGAAAGACTGAAGCATGTCCATATTACAGCAGATAAGGTAAAGGAGAAGTTAAGAGACCTTGGACACAAGGTAAAGGAAAAGGGAGAATCAGTCATCATTGACGCTTCTGCATTAAATTTCAGGGAAATTTACCAGATCAAAGAGAAACTCAAGAGAACAATAATTTCCGGAATAAAGAATGTCAGCCAGATTTTAATTGTCAAGAGAGGAAAAGATTATGTAATAATCACTCTGGGAACCAATCTTAAGGAAATAATAAACCTCAAAGAAGTCGACGTCAGCAGAACAGTTTCAAATGACCCTTATGAAGTTGCAGATGTATTCGGAATTGAAGCAGCAAGACAGCTGATAATAAATGAAATCCACGAAGTCCTGAACAATCAGGGACTAGATATAGACATAAGACACTTGAAGTTGGTCTCAGACGCTATGACTAACACCGGCGTTGTTTCAGGCGTTACAAGAATGGGAATTATCTCGCAAAAATCTTCTATATTGGCAAGAGCAACTTTCGAAACTCCTGTAAAGCAATTTGTTAATGCGACAATAAAGGGGAACAAGGATAAACTGGCTAGCGTTGTGGAGAACATTATTCTAAATCAGCCTGTTCCTGTCGGTACTGGCCTTCCAGGATTGCTCGTAAAAGTTACAGGGCCTTTGACAAAAGAGGGTAAAGGTAAGGATAAGAAATAAAAAGACCCCTTAACAAATATTCATCTAATGGAAAATACGATAAGCATGCAGGATATGAGACATCTCAACTTATTCAGAAATGTTACAAGGATAAGCACGACAATCTGCTTCGAGTATAACGATACGATATTCTTCGGCGTTCCCAGGAATCTTATTTCAACAGCAATAGGAGAAAATGGGAAGAATTCAAAGGAATTAAACAGGATTCTTGGAAAAAAGATCAAAGTCATTTTTGTTCCCAATGGGATGGGAGATTCAAGGGAATTCATCCAGGCAATAATCTATCCTGTCGAATTCAAGAACATTGAAGTCCAGGGTAATGAGATGATAATCCATGCCGGGGCGAAAAACAAGGCTGCATTAATCGGAAGAGAAAAAAGAAGGCTTCTTGAGATGAAGACAATAGTAAGAAATTTCTTCGGCAAGGAATTGAGGATTGTGTAATCCAGAAAGTTTTAAAAACTAATTTTTGTAAAGATAAAATATAACAAGATGGGACAAAAGAACGCAAGAAAATTTGTCAAAAACAGAAAAAAATTCAGATGGAATGACAAGGAATACAGAGCAAGAGCTATGAAACTTTACCAGAAATCCGATCCATTAGAAGGAGCAAGCCAGGCAAAAGGAATCGTCTTATCTAAATTCCAAAAAGAAGCAAGACAGCCAAATTCTGCTATGAGAAAATGCTGCAGAGTTCAGCTTACAAAGAACGGAATCGGTGTCGGTGCATTCATACCCGGAAACTTAGCACAAAGATTCATTGATGAACATGATGAAGTTATAATTGAAAGAATCGGCGGACGTTCAGGACGACAAAAAGGAGATATCCCAGGAATCAGATTCCAAGTAATTAAAGTAAATGACCAGCCTTTGGAAAGATTATGGCTCGGCAAGATAGAAAAGGGTAGAAGATAATGATAGTACTAGAAAAAAAATTACCACGAGATGGAAAACGTGTTGCAATTGTCGCAGATGAAAGCGGAAGAGACAAATACAACATATTAACATATCCTTGCAATTTTGAAGACATTGGAAAGCCAATCGATTTCAGCAAAGCAGAAGCTTATTTTCCAACGATGGTAGAATTATCAAAAGTTATGGGGGTATATCAATTCTCATAATGGCACAAAGAAATATTCCACAATTCAAAATATTCGACAAATATGACTTAAATGGACTCCAAGTAAAAGATCCCGGATTAAAACCAGTCATTTCTCTTGAGCCAAGATTAATCCTCAAAAGCCAAGGAGCTAATTTCCAGAGATTCATGCAGACAAAAGTAAACATTGTTGAAAGATTAATGAACAGGCTTGCAGTTGCAGGACATCGAGGCAAAAAGCATAAAATACAGAAAGGGCGTTCTACTGGAAAATATTCAAAGAATATGAAAATAATTCTTGAGGCTCTTGATGCAATCGAGAAAAAGACTAGCAAGAATCCAGTTGAAGTTTTGATAAAGGCAGTAGAGAATTCTGCACCAAGAGATGAAATCACAGTTATTGAATATGGCGGAGCAAGATATCCCCAAGCTGTTGATGTCGCTCCGATAAGAAGAGTTAATCTTGCAATAAGATGGCTTGTCCATGGCGCTTCCGATAAAGCATTCAACAAGAAAAAAACAATTGCTCAAGGATTGACCGATGAAATTATATTAGCTTCTGAAAATAATGGCGATAGTTTCGCAGTAAGAAAGAGGAATGAATCTGAAAAGCAAGCGGATTCTGCCAGATAAAATTATTTTAATTTAACTACCAAAGAACTATTTCTCGAGCCTTTTTCATAAAGGTTATGCCCATAGGGATATAATTTTACAGGAGTAATATCTTCAGGCTGTCTTTTCTTTATCTTGTTTATTCTTTCTAACTCTTCCGGCCTAAGAGTAGGAAAGTAGGATTCTTCCAGATTAGACACCAAAGATTCCAGTTTCTTTTCATTAAAGTCGAAAAAGACCAGTTGGAGAGGAAGTGGCAATCTATCAACATTTTCAACTTCCCCCATAGAATATAACAACCTCAGAATTGAAACGCATACTCCAAAATGATATTTCTGAAGATTCAAGCTGCTGTTCTTATAAATGAGTTCGTGGGGAGACGCATTTTCCAATGTCGCCCTGCTGACTAATCCTTCAATATATTCTTTTCTAGCATCTTCATATAACTCCGAAACCGGTTCAAAAGATAATTGCATTAGTAGACTATTAAAAATTGCTTTATAATATTTTATTTATACAAAACCATATAAATCAGCTCTCGGGTTTATGATAATGGAGATATTATACCGCGAAAAAAAGAGAGATTTCTATAATTTCAAAAAATATTCAGCAATTTTCTTGGATGTGGGAAGCGCTTCTATGATTGCCATGGGCATAATAACAAATAACACTGATTTGGGTGTCGTTGGCAGCTGTATTGAATTCGCATCTCTATTTTATTCAGTTGGCCTTATATTAGAGCGGACAAAAATCAAGAAAGATAAGAGAGTAAATGATATAACACGCTTCCTTGAAAATCAAGTATTATTTGAATAATTCCTTATTTCCAATAACATTTAAAAACTATTTTTACAAACTTTTATTATTCTCGATAACTAGAGTAATCGTAACAACAAATGGCAGAAAAAGAATCGCAATTTCACAAGATTGAAAGAATCAGCAGGAATCAAAAAAACATCAGAAATATAGCGACAAGCGCGCACATTCATCACGGAAAAACAGCTTTGACAGATAATCTTCTTGCAGCTTCAGGATACATGGCTTCAAAAAATGCCGGAAATCTCGAAGAGGGAATGACCACATGGCAGCATGCAGATGAACAGGAGAGATTAATGACTGTTGATGCAGCTAATGTTTCTATGGTACATGATTTCCAAGGCGAAGAATATTTGATTAATTTAATTGATACTCCTGGGCACGTAGATTTTGGCGGAAATGTTACAAGGGCAATGCGAGCAATTGATGGAACTATCGTTCTGGTCTGTGCAGTTGAAGGAATCATGCCGCAAACTGAAACTGTTATCAAGCAGGCATTAAGAGAAAGAGTTCGTCCTGTTCTATTCATCAACAAAGTTGACAGATTAATCAAAGAGATGAAATTGACTCCTGAGGGGATGCAGCAAAGATTCGTAAAAATAATTGAAGAATTCAATGATTTGATTTACAAAATCGCAGAGCCGGAATTCAAAAACAAATGGGCTGTAAGCATCAGCGACGGAAGCGTTGCATTCGGAAGCGCAAAAGCAAACTGGGCGTTGTCTGTTCCATTTATGAAAAAGAAAGGAATCACATTCAAAGATATTTTCACCTTGGAAACATTGGGCGAAGCTGAAAAGAAAGAATGGGTTTGGAAAAATGCACCATTGTATGAAGTTCTTCTTGATATGGCTGTAAAGCATCTTCCTGATCCTCTTGAAGCTCAAAAGTACAGAATTCCAAAAATCTGGCGTGGAGATATGGACAGCCAATTTGGAAAAGATTTATTGAGCTGCAATCCCAACGGAAAAATCGGATTTGTTATTACAAGAATTGTAATTGACCAGCGTTCAGGAAAAGAAATTTCAGCAGGCAGACTGTTCTCGGGAACTTTGAAAAATGGCATGGAAGTTCATCTTAATCTTGCAAATAAAGAACAAAAAGTTCAGCAAATTCTAGTTTACAACGGAATTAAACCAGAACAAATCAGTGAAATCGGCCCGGGAAATGTTCTTGCAATCTCGGGAGTTACAGGAGAAGCTGGAGAAACAGTCACATTAGAACCTGAGACACCTTTTGAAGAATTGAAGCATATTTTTGAGCCTGTTGTTACAAAATCCATTGAAGTAAAGAAATTGATGGACTTGCCAAAATTAATTGAAATTCTAAAACAGGTTGGAAAGGAAGATCCTTCCGTTAAAGTCGAAATCAATGAACAGACTGGCGAGTCTCTTATTTCAGGAATGGGAGAATTGCATCTTGAAATTATTGAAAACAGAATAAGAACTGAAAAAGGATTGGATGTAAAGACTTCGCCTCCAATTGTTGTTTATAGGGAAACTGCAAATAAAGAATCTCCTGAAGTTGAAGGAAGAAGCCCAAACAAGCATAATAGCTTCTTCATTAGAGTTGAACCTCTTGAAGATGATGTTTATGAAGCAATCAAGAGCGGTGAAATCCCTGAAGGAAGAGTCAAGAAAAAATCACAGGAACTTACGACCAGATTCGCAAGGTTTGAAAACTGGAGCAATGACGAAATCAAGCAGATAAGGGACATTTACAAAGGAAACATCCTCGTCGATGAAACGAAAGGAGAAGTTCATATCGGAGAGGTTATTGAAATGGTCCTGGATGCATTTGAAATGGTAATGGACCAGGGTCCTCTCGCGAGGGAGCCATGTGTCAAGATGAAAATTGCACTTGAAGATATCAAGCTTCATGAAGATGCAATCCATAGAGGTCCTGCTCAGGTTTATCCTGCGGTAAGAGAAGCAATAACCGAAGCTATGAAAAAGGCAGATGCTTCCTTGCTTGAGCCGATACAGATTCATGTTATAGAATGCCCAGACAAATTCTTGGGAGAAATGACAAAACTTTTGGGAAGCAAAAGAGGGCAATTAATCAATGTTTCACAGGAAGATTTCGGAGTCGAAATAAAAGCAGAGATACCTGTTTCTGAAATGATCGGGTGGAGCAATGACCTGCGTTCTGCAACTGAAGGAAGAGGAACATCTTCTTTGTCAGACCAGCTGTTCAAGAGAATACCAATGAGCATGCAAGCTGATGTCATAAGAAAAATCAGAGAAAGAAAAGGATTAGCAGAGAATCAATAAAGAGATTTACTATTCACAACTTTTATAAAACAATTTTTAGGTTAATTTTTATGGAACAAACAGAATTACTCGTAAAGGCGATGGATATGATTGACGTCCCTTTGCACCTTGCAGGAAATGGCCGTCGTAATTTAAAAGAAAGATTGCCAGAAATAGTAGAACATCTTGTTCTAGAAAGTCTAGGGACCCAAGGAAATTCGTGGGTTGAAGAAAGCGTTCGCTTATTAAGACCGACATGCTATGAAGATAGTCCTCTTTATCGAGATAATATGGCCCAAGTTTACGTAAATGTTGGGGAAATTTATGATTTCATTATGTCAAAAGGCGGAAAGGAAACAGAGAATACAAGAAGATTCAGAGGATATGTCTGGATGTACCAAAAGGCTACCGCACATTTGGGGACTAAAGGCATCTGCAAAGATGATGCACCAAAACATTTTTAAACTAAATTTTTTTTAGATAATTACTCAAATTTTCTTCGTGAAAATTTAACAATACTAACATGGCAAAAGAAAAACCAAATATGAACGTTGTGTTCGTCGGGCACGTTGATGCCGGTAAATCAACCGTAGTCGGAAGACTTTTGTTCGACTCTGGCGCTGTTTCCGAGCAGGAAATGACAAAGCTTAGACAAGAAGCAGAAAAGCACGGAAAAATTGGTTTTGAATTCGCTTATGTCATGGATCAGATCAGAGAGTCAAGAGAAAGAGGAGTTACAATAGATCTTGCTTACAGAAAGATTCTTACAAACAAATTCCAAATCACAATCATTGATGCACCTGGGCACAAAGACTTCGTTAAGAACATGATTACCGGAGCTTCACAGGCAGATGCAGCTTTCCTTGTTGTTGCTGCTCCTACAGGAGTAGAACCACAGACAAAGGAACATTTATGGCTTTTGAGAACAATGGGTGTTCAGAATGTTGCAGTTATCATTAACAAGATGGATATGGTTCAATACAAAGAAGACAGATTCAACAAAGTTAAGGAAGAAGTTGGCCAGCTTTTGAAGCAAGTTGGTTACAAGCTTGAAAAAGTTCAGTTCCTTGCTTGCGCTGGATTAAAAGGAGATAATGTTGTCAAGAAATCCGAAAATATGCCTTGGTATAGTGGACCTACAGTTATAGGACAATTTGACTTATTCCCACAGCCAGAATTACCTACTAACCTACCAATGAGAATGCCTGTTCAGGACGTTTACGAAATTACAGGAATAGGAACAGTTCCAGTTGGAAAGATTGAAACAGGAATCATGAAAATAGGACAGAAAGTCAAGGTTCTTCCAGGAAGAACAGCAAAAGGAATTGATGGCGAAATCAAGACAATTGAAATGCACCATGAAGCAATTCCACAAGCTGATGCAGGAGATAATGTCGGAATAAACATAAGGGGAGTTGGAAAGAAAGATATCGCAAGAGGAGATGTTATCTGCGATGCAGCTGCACCAATCACCGTTGTTGAAGAATTCGTTGCAATAATTACAATCATAAATCACCCAACAGTTTTGGCAAAGGGTTACACACCAGTATTCCACGTCCACACAGCACAGGTTCCATGCCAATTCGTGGAATTGATTGCTAAACTTAATCCTGCTACAATGGAAGTTCTACAAGAGCATCCTGATTTCTTGAAAAACGGAGATCTTGCTAAGGTAAGAATTAAGCCTCAGGGAAATCTTGCTTTGGAAACTCAGAAGGCAAATCCATACATGAGCAGATTTGCAGTTAGAGATGCTGGACAAACAGTCGCAGCAGGCGTTTGCGTTGAATTGAAAGCAAAAGTGTAAATTATTCTTTTTTCACATAAATCTTTTTAAATTGTCTTTGTCAAATTAATTTATGGCAAACATAAATGAGGAAACAATGAAAAGAGCTGTGATTTCCGGAGCTGCTCATGCTTTGAAGTATAAAGAGAAAAACCCAAATGAATCGGATTCTGAAATTCTTAGAGAACTTATGGGTGAGCTCAGAAATATAATAAGAGAAATTGACAGAGAATAATAGGATGGAAGAAGATTATAACGATATAATGAAAATGAGCAATGAAGAAAGAATGAGGGCTAGTTATGAATATAGACTTAGGAAAGAGGATTTTATTCCGGGAATAGGTTTGTATAAACATCATAAAAGAAGCATTAATGAAATGTTAAGAAACCACCTGGTTGGTAATGAAGATTATGCAGCTAATGCTTGGGCCAGAGATAGTCTATTAGCGATATATAACCTTGCGATTATTGCAGCGGGAATTGGGGCTGTGACTGGTTTAGTAAGTCTACTTTCCAAATAAAATTATGCCCGTTCAAGTAATTCACAACCTTTAAAAAACCCGTTTTCTTCACCTATTTAGAAAATATCTAACAAGATTATTCACATTCACCTTTATACTAATTTTGCTTTGCAAAGTACGAAGAGACGTGATTAGCTTAGGATACTTTTCTGTGAAATCGTAGATTTCAATCAATTAAAAACAATATAAAAACAAAATGGCAAAAATAAGTCCTGTATCAATCAAATATATGATACATGCAAATTTCGCAGTAGAAGGTTTTTTGGAAAAACCAGATGTTATAGGCGCACTTTTCGGACAGACTGAAGGTTTGCTCGGATCTGACCTTGAAATGAGAGAGCTTCAGAAAGAAGGAAAGATAGGAAGAATCGAGGTAGAACTTGAAAAAAAAGAAAAAAGGACTATCGGGAAAATTCAAATTCCTACTGCTTTAGATCAATCTGAAACAGCATTAATAGCAGCAGCGATAGAAACTATTGAAAGAATAGGGCCATGCGACGCACAGATTGAAGTTGAAAAGATAGAAGATGTAAGAGGAAGCAAAAGAGAATACATCGTCGACAGAGCTAAAAAACTCATGAAAGAACTTCAGGGTGAAACAAGCTCAAGAGAAATATCAACTGAAATCAGAAGCGCAACAAGGGCAGCCGATATGAATGAATACGGAGAGGACAAACTTCCTTCCGGTGATTTATCCGGCCAGGAAATAATCGTTGTTGAAGGCAGAGCAGATGTTGTTAACTTGATGAGAAACGGAGTTAATAATGTTATAGCGATGAATGGCACAAAGTTGCCTAAGAGTGTCAGCGATTTAAGTCTTGAAAAAGATTTAACCCTCTTTGTCGATGGAGACAGAGGAGGAAAGCTGATAATTCAGAATGTCATTGACAATGCAAGAGTCAAGGATATTGCCGTAGCTCCAAGCGGAAAAGAAGTTGAAGAGCTCACAGGCAAGGAAATCCTTCAAGCATTAAGAAAAAAGATGCCTGTAAAAGAATTTTTATCGATGGATAGGTCTGAAAGGACCTATTCCTCTTCTTATAATCATGAATATGACAATCATAGAAGTCCAATGCCGGTTAAAACTGAAGAAAAGAGCATAGAATTAGACGAAGGCAAATTGGAAAGCATATATAATAAAATAAGGGGAAGCGGGAAAGCATTAACACTTGATGGTAATCTTAATGAAATGAAAGAAGTTTCAGTAAGAGGATTGAGCCTTTCTTTAAAGAGATCTAGAGACATTAGAGCAATTGTCATGGATGGAACTGCAACAAATACATTGATAAAAACAGCTGAAGAAGAAGGCTGCAAGGTTATTGTCGCAAAGAACTTCACAACAACAGATACAAGAATAAAATTATTGAGTTTCTAATTCTACAGGGTCTTTGTTTTTATAAAAAACTCTGGAAGTATATCCATGATTTTTAAAATTTTTACAGAGATTCTTAGCTATTCTTTCATGGTCTGGCTCATATAGCATAATATCAACAGAATTAAAACTGGCTAAATCCCGATATTCTACAGTTTCACCATTAAGAGTATACAAAGACATAACATTTCCATCTCTATCAAGAGTCAAATATCCGACAAGCAATTGCCCATCAAGCATTTTATCCCATTCTAATCTGTATCTGTTTCCTTCTTTTTTTATTGTTTGTCTAACTAGGGCAGTAAGATCTCTTCTTTTGCTCTTTGCTTCATTTCTCTTTAAGATTTTCATAAGATTAATTCCAAATACTGATTTATAAATCTTGTGCATTTATAACTCTATAATAGTAACAAACCGCTTGATATTTAAATTGCTAAAATAATTCACCGTCTGTAAGCACAATCAGTGAACCGATTTAGTACTATAAAATTACTCTATTCTGTTATCACAACAAAGTTTATAAAGAAATTTTAGGTTCAAAATTTGAATTAAAATGAACAAGCAAAAAACATTCTGGGTTTCATTTTTAGCTATAGCGAGTGTCTTAGTTTTGATGAGTTTTGCTTCTGCTGATGTAAATGTTACATCTGTAAAAGTCAATTCACTCGAAACAATTGGCTCAAATGTTTCAGTTCTTGCAGGTAATAATGTCCCTATAACAATTACCTTTACAGCAAATTCTAACGAATCCAATGTAAGATTAAGAGCTGAATTTCAGGGGCCTAATGGAGACGTTCAGAATGAGATTTTTGTTGGTGACGTTGAAGCAAATCAGACATATGTAGAGTCTTTGAATTTGAATGTTCCCTCCAACATTGGGGACATACAAAGCGATAACCTTAACCTTGTTTTAACTGTCTGGAATGGAAATTTCCAGAATCAGAAAATAACAACATTAAGAGATCAGAGACAATCTTACAATGTCGGGGTAATGTCTTTGAGTACTTTGGACAGCGCAAATGCTGGAAGTCTTCTTCCGGTAAATGTTGTTCTTAAGAATACAGGCTACAATCAGTTAAGCGACCTTTATGTAACTGTCAGTATTCCTGCATTGGGACTTCAAAGAACAGCCTATTTTGGGGACTTGACAAACCCAACAAGCAACAATGACACAACAAGCGGAACAGTATATATCCAGTTGCCTTACAATGCAACTCAAGGCACATATACAGTTCAGGCAGAAGTAAGAAACAGCTATCTGGACGCAACAGCTTCAGACACTTTCTTGGTTAACAATGAATTCCAAAGCAATGTTATTGCAGACAATTCTCAGCAGACATCTGGAATTGGACAGGATGTTACATACAGTTTGGAAGTAGTAAATCCTACAAGCAACATCCAAATCTATCAGATTGTCCCTCAGACAACCTCAGGGGTAACAATATCCACTGATTCAATAGTTACTGTTCCTGCCGGTTCAAGCAGAACTGTATCTTTGATTGCAAAAGCAAGCTCAGCTGGAAATTACAACATGAGTGTTAATGTCTTTTCCGGAGGACAGCTTACAGGCGATGTAACTCTTGCTTTGAATGCAGAGGGTGGAGCTTCGAATCCAGTAGTTATCTTGACAATTGTTCTGGCAATAATCTTTGTAGTTCTTTTAGTGGTTCTTCTTGTCTTGGTTACAAAAAAACCTAAGAAGCAGGAAGGATTCAACGAAAGCTACTACTAAACCTTTTTCTTTTATTTTTTATTTTTTGATTATATACTGAGATTCATAAAAGTATAAAAAGGAATTTTTTGGTAGATAGTGATGGATAATATTGAAAAAGCGACACGCTATTTGACTTTTAATTCTGTTTCTAATTTACTTGAAGCGAGACGAAATCCTGATGAAATTGATAAGTTAAAAATAGATACCGCACAGGATTGCTTCGAAGAATATGCAAAAGGATTGGAAGGTTTCTTTAGCCAGCAAGTTTCTTTTTTAGATATTAGGGAAGTTATAAGAGCTTTTGGCTGGAACTTTGAGAATACCAGTAAAAAAATTAGAAGTGACCAGAGCCAGTTATTAAGAGAATATCAGTTGCGATTAGAAAAATTAAGAAATAACCCTGCTATTTTTTATTTGGATACATGGAGTTATGGATGTTTATTAGAGACCTGCAAAAAATTAAGCAGTCTATATGATGATAAAGGCGCTTTGATGATAAAAGCGGGGTATTAAGCCCTCAAACTAATTACCTTGCTTACTCCATCATTCATGCTTACTCCATAAAGATTTGTCGCATTCAATATAATATCATCATTATGAGAGGTCACAATATACTGCCCCTTTTCCATGTATTTCTTCAATAGGATTGCAAGCTTCTCTGAATTCCTTTTATCAAGAGCCGCATCAATTTCATCAAGCAAATAGAAAGGATAAGGCTTCAATTCCTGTATTGCAAATATCAATGATAGGGCCACAAGAGTCTGCTCTCCTCCTGAAAGAGAAGCAACATCAAAGTATTTTCCATGCCCCGTTTTTAAGATTACATTTACCCCGCCTTCAAATGGCTCCTGCTTGTTCTCTATTTCTAGAGATACCTGCCCCTTGGAATTCAATTCTGAAAAGTTCTTTGAGAATATCTCATTTAGTGAATTGAAGGTCTTCAGGAAAGTCTTCTTTTTTCTGAAATCAATTTCTTTTATGACGTCCAGAATATTCTGCTTTTCTCCATCAATTATAATCATTTTCTCCTTTATCGAGTCATATTCTTTTTTGACAGAATCATAGACTTCAAGAGAACGCAGATTCACAGACCCTATATTCGACAAAATTTCCTGGGTCTTAAGAAGCCGCTCTACGAGCGATTCCCTATTTGTCTTTATTTTTTCAACTCCTTCAAATCCCTGCAATTCTATCTTAAGATTCTCAAATTCAGCATTGAATTTAGCCTCTTCAATTTTCAAATTGTTTATGTCCTGCTCTATATTGTAGGTCTTATTCTGATGCTGGGACAATTCAATCTGCTTGTCCCTTACATTCTTCTGCAGCTCATCCCTCTCAGAGATTAATTTCCTGAATCTTTCTGTAAGAATTTCTTCCTCTTTTCTCTTTCCATCAAGAACAGTATTCCTTTCTCTTATAGAATTTTTGAAACCGGAAATTTCGCCTTTCAGTTCTTCTTCATTTCCCACTAATTGCCTCAGAGAAGATTTTATTCTCTCAATTTCCCTTTGCTTGAAAGTAATTTCTGAGCCAAGATCTTCTTCATCAATAAGAGGAATATCCTGCACCCTTAACCTTAATTCTTCGTATCTCTTTTCAATATCGGAGTCCGCATCTACCTGCTTTCCGAGGTAGGATTTCTTTTTCTCAACTTCTGCAATTTCTTTGTTTAAGGATTCTATTTTCTCCTGCAGATTCTTTATCTGATTCTTCTTGTCTTCAATTTTGGACATTATCATAAAATCAGATTCGCGCTTTGATATTTCTGCATTCGTATCTTCAATTTCCTGCCTTAACATTTTCTTTCTATGTATAATCTCGCCAAGATTCGCATCCGCTTTTTCTATCTCCCTTTTCAAGGATTCAATTTTCTCCGAAGTTTCTTTGCTTATCGAATGGACATGCTCTTCGGTAATTTTGTTTTTGCAGACAGGGCAGATATCCATTTTAGAGATCTTAACTATCAAATTATTCTGATTGTCAATCTCATGCTCATTGGAATAAGTTATCTTTTCAAGCTTCAGCTCTTCCTTCTCGATATTTTCAAGCAATTCTTTTTTCTCCAATAATGAGACTTTCAGATGATCAAGCAGAGATTGATCTGTTTTTTTGTCAAACAAATCTTTTGCAAGAGACTTAATCTGTTCGAGCAGAAATTTTGATTCTTGGTAGTATCCTTTTAATATCAATTGCTTGTCTTCCAATCTTTCCTGAATTGTCTTAAATTCTGATTTTATAAGATAGAATTTTCGCCTTTGAAGCTCCAGACTTTCAAGCTCGCTGTTTTTCTGCTCTATATCTTTTCTTTTTACAACCGTCTTGGGATTTTCCTTCCGCATTTTTTCGATATCAGAATTTAATTCAGCCAGATTTTTATTCGAGGTTTCTTTTTGCCTCAAGATTTCCTTCAGCCTGTTTTCATTCCCTTCCAGCCTTGCATTCAGAGTCGCCAATTCTGCCCTCAGGTCTGTAATCTCCTGATTGAGCTTCTCCTGCTCCAATCCAGTAGAGGTCTGGATTCTGGAATTCATTGAAATGATTTTTGATTCTATGTTGCTGATCAAATTTTGTGTATTGAGTATTTCTTTTTTTACCTTGTCTTTATCCTTATTTCTTTCAGAGATTTTGGCTTTGACTTCTTCCACTTCTTTTTCTTTTTTCATCAAATCAGAATAGATTATGCTTGCCTTGAATTTTTTGACATCTTCCTCAAGTTTTTTGAATTTCAATGCCTGCTGCCTTTCTTTCTCGAGATTATTCATGTAAGCTGTTCTCTCCCTCAGGATTGTGGAAATTTCTTTTAATCTTTCATCTGTCTTATCCAGTTCTTTCAAGGACTTCTCTTTTCTTATCTCATAGATTGAAATTCCCGCTATTTCTTCTATGATTTTTCTTCTTTCTTCTGTATGCATTTTCACGAAATTCTGTATCTCCCCCTGGAGGATTATGTTGAATCCGTTAGGATCTATTCCCGCCTGAGCCAGCAATGAAAGAACATCTTGCCTTGTTTTTGCTTCATCATTTATCTTGTATATTCCCTGCCCATTTTTTCTTACAATCCTTGTGATAGAAATCTCGTCTTTGTCTATGCTGAAAGTCTTGTCTGAATTGTCAAATACCAGTTCCACAAAGGCTTCTCCTGCCCCGCCCACAAATTTATTTCCCTGAAAAATAAGATTGCTTGATTTTGAGGCTCTCATTGATTTGGCATTCAATCTTCCAAAAACAAAACAAAGCGCATCAGTTATATTGCTCTTACCAGAACCATTTGGGCCCATAATCACGTTTATTTTGGGAACAAAGGGAATTTCTGTTTTTTTTGCAAAACTCTTGAATCCTTTCATCACCAATTTTTTTATGTAAGTCATTGTAAAAACAGGGAGACAGAATTTTTAAAGATATATTATCAGAACTGATCAAGCTTTTTCTGATTGGCTTTTGATACTGCAACCTTCCAAGTCGACCAGGTTTTTCTGAAAATCCCTTCCTGCTCATATTTTTTCAGATTTTCTTCCAGAAATTTTATTGTTGTTGGATCATGACAGTACCCAGAGCCGAGATCTCCATATTTATCGTTTAATGTATCCATTTCCCTGTCGCGGACGCATTTAGCCAGAATAGAAGCAGCAGATGTCGCGATATGATTTTGATCCGCCTTATGTTCACAGATAAGATCAATATTAGATTTGTTTTCTATTTTTGATAATACTATCTCTCTCCACTTGTTTGTGTCCGGATTTGGACAATCGATTATTACTCTTATTTCTTTGAAGCCTTTGTTTATCTTGTTTATTATTTCTGCGGCAATAATTGCTTCCAACTCGTTCAATTTTATTCCATGCTCATTTTTACTTTCTATTTCAACAGGGAGTATGGGGATTATCTCAAATGTCTCTGCAATCTTTTTTATCTCTACTTCCAACTCTTCCCGTTTTTTTCTTGTAAGCTGCTTGCTGTCCTTTACTCCAAGTTTTTTCAATTTTCCTTCATCTTTCTCATCGATAAGACAGCCTGCAAGAACTAAAGGACCCAATACAGGACCTCTTCCTGCTTCATCAATTCCTAATTTTAGCATACTTCAAGTTCTTAGAATTTGTATAAAAACATTTCCATATTTTCTATTTTGCCATCTTTTATAGGAATTCCCTCTTTTTTCAGCATCTCTATCTTCTTTCTTGTTCCATGAGCAAATCCCCCGACTTCTCCATTGCTTTTTACAACACGATGGCAAGGCACAGCAGGAGCATAGGGATTTTTATTCATGGCATTTCCAACAGCACGATATGCCTTGGTTCTCAATGCTTTTGCAATAAGTTTGTAGGTTGTGACTTTTCCTTTTGGAACTCTCTTTAGCAGTGAGTAGCATTTTTGCGAGAAGGAGTCTTCTTTAATCATCAAAGTATTGAAAATAGTTTATTCTTTCTCCAAAAGGTCTATGATTTCAGAGAGCATATCAATATGCCTGTCTTCATCGACTTTGATTCTGGAGATTGTATTGACTATCTGGGGATTCATGAAATTAATTACGTCTTCCTTATAGTTCTCCCTAGCTATAATTTCTACGGTTTTTATATCTCTTAACCTTTCTATGAGCTGGGCTTTAGTAGTTATTATCTCCATTTTCTGTAACCATTTTTATAAGAGCGCTGAATAATTGGCTATGGCGTTCTGAATCAGTTGCGATTCTCATCAGTTTATCTCTGACTATGACTTCATCTTTGGCTTTTAGGTCAGATATTCCTTTTAGATAAGAAACGAATGAACCCATTAAACTTTTCACTAAATCGTCTTCGTATTCTTTTTCTTTTTTAAATCTGTCAAGAGTATCTATGAAGCCTACCATTTTCCTTCTCTTTTGATAGAAATAATTATTTATATCTTTTTCTGTCTTCTAGTATAAAATAGCGGGGGCGGGATTTGAACCACGCGACCTTGAGGTTATGGGCCTCACGAGCACTCCAGGCTGCTCCACCCCGCTGATAATCCCTATTTAAGCTTGTTTTTAAAAGTTTTTAAAGTGCTAATAATTATTTTGTATATCAAAAGAGGAAGATGATTAACCTAAGACCTTTTCGACAAAGAGCGGATTATTGCGGACCTGCTTCGTTAAAGATGGTTCTGAATCATTTCGGGATTGAAAAAACTGAAAAGCAAATTGCCAATAGTGTAAAAGCAACACCTGCTCTTGGAATAGAAGCGGAAGATTTGCTGAAAGTTGCAAAAAGATGGGGATTGCAGGGAAGAATCAAAGACCATTCTGAATTAAAAGATTTAACGCACTGGGTGAAAGAGAAAAAAATACCCGTGATAGTTGAATGGTTCTCTGAAGATGATGGACATTTCTCTGTGGTTGTAGATATAGATAAAGAAAATGTTTACATACAAGACCCGGAATATGGACATATAAGAGCGATGACTCGGAGTTATTTTCTGAGAGTTTGGTTTACTTTTCCCACTAAATATTTAAGAAAAGAATCGGATTTAATTCTTAGAAGAATGCTGGTCTTACATAAATAATTATTTTGCCTCTTTTACCAAAAAATCCAAGACTAATCCAATCATTTTATCCCTCTCTTTAGGGAAGAAATCAAATGCGGGCTCTGCATTAATTTCCAGAACAATCCATTTTTCATCCCGTCTAAACAGATCGATTCCATAAATGTCTATTTTGAAAGTCTTATTGATTCTTTTAACAATTTCCCTTAATTGCTTATCAATCTTAAATCCCTTCTTGCTATATACCGAGATTCCAGTAGCCTTCCAGCCTTTGCTTTGCTTTAATGCGGTCTGGACAATTTTTCCATCTATTACTGTTGCCCTATAACAAAGCCCCGATTTGATAAATTCCTGTGCGATGATGGGCAATCTCTCGCTTCCCTTCTTCCAAAATCTATGGATAATCTTTTCTGCCTCATGCAGATTATCCGCTTTGTCCACGTATTCCCCACATGTCCCTTCAACCCTCTTCAGAATAACCGGCCATTGCCCAAAATTTTCAAGTTCTTTTTTTGCAGTTATAACATTACTCGATAAGAGAATAGTTTCAGGCGTCGGAATTTTATTTTTCTGGCATTTCAGGAAAAACATCCATTTGTCTTCATCATAATAAAAGCTTCTAGAAGTTTCAATTACTTTCTTTCCGAGCTCTTCAATTGTTTTTGCAATTTCCAAAGATAAATTCTCTGCACTATTGTCAAAAATGATATCACAATCTTTAATCTTATCTTTTAATTCATCTTCAGTCAGATCTTTATAAGCATTAATCATTACCAATTTTATCCCTTTCTTTTTAGAAATTTTAAGAAAAGCCTTCTCCTCTTTTTTAAGACGAGTTTCATAGAAAATATATCCGATTGTAGTTTTCTTCATCTCTTTCATAGAACCCACAGAAAAATAATATATAAAGTTTTGGAAGAAAAACATAAAATAATAAACTTTAAATCCCCATTAAAACCAGTAATTTGATGCCCAGTTCGCATAATGGTATTGCAGTGGATTGCTAATCCACGCCCTTCGGGGCTCGCAGGTTCGATTCCTGCACTGGGCGTATTTCAAGATTTTTTTAGAATTATTTCATAACTTCAAACCTATCCCTTCCGCCTTCTTTTGCCTTATACAAAGCCTTGTCTACTCTCTCTTTAAGATTCTTTCTTGGTTCTTTATCTTTATACTGAGAAATCCCGCCGCTTACATTTACATGATATTTTTTCAAAACAGAATCTGAGTGTATTGCCGCCTTAAGCCTTACTGCAAATTTTTTCGCCTTCTCTAAATTTGTTTCCGGCAGGAGTATGATAAACTCTTCCCCGCCAAAACGGCAGACAATATCGGACTTCCTAATCTGCTTTCTCATAACATCTGCAAGCCTTTTAAGAAGCTCATCCGCTTTCATATGCCCGAGCGTGTCATTTATCTGCTTGAAATGATCTATGTCTGTCATTATCATAGAAAGCTTTTGCTGCCCCCTTTTTGCTTTCTCCGCTTCCATTTCAAATACTGTTTCAAAGAATTTATTGTTATACAATCCAGTTTTTTCATCATGAATTGCTGCTTCATATAGCATAGAGACAGATTCATTCATAGAATCAAACAAGTCCTGAATCTTCTTCTTGAAACGCGGATCAAGCGCAGACAGCTTTTCCTCAATTTTTTTATCCACAAAGCATAATAGTCAAGATTATATTTAAAGCTATTTCTTTATCTCCCCAGTTTTCCGATATTGCAAATACCATCGGTCCAAAATTTCCAGAATCCTTTCCCGTTCTTCAGCGCTTCCAAGCCCTTTCCAATCAAGAAGCGCAAAATCAATTTCTTCTTCTGTCTTCTGGATTGCCTCTTTTATCATTTCTTCTGTAAGGGGCAAAACATACTTCGGAATAACATGGGATATCGCAACATTTGAATTTTCCTGGATTTTATTAAAAGACGGGCAATAATGCGGCCCGCCAATCGCTATAGCGACTTCATTGTAAGGATTTTCATGATACTCTTTTATCGCTTCTGAAATTGTTTTTGCAATAACAAAACCCGCACGCCGGTCATTCCATTCCGTGTCAGTCGAGCCAATCTCAATGAAAAGGCATGGCTTGTCAATCAATGGGCCATGATGGGTCGCTTCCATGGTTATTGCATAATCTTTTTCCAGATGATACTGTTCAACATTTGCCTTCAATTTTTCAAAAATCTGCTTCTGGAAAAGTGCTGAGGATCTGCAAATCTTTCCATCTTCGCCTCCAAAATCAGCCTTTCTCCAATTTCCGGGAGCATGAACAGAAAGAGTCTTTTCCTTTTTCTCTGAAGTATGCTTGGAAGCAAAAATTATGAAATCATACTTGTTTATCTTTTCCGGATTCAAATTATTGGTATAAATTATTTCTTCATCAACAAGATAAAAATCATATCCGGCTTCCTGCTTCATTGAGGAAAGCATAGGATTTTCCCGGAACTGGGACAATCTTGTTGTGATATTTATCCCGGCCTTGTCTTTTTTGCTTGCAACTACAAGAAATTTCTGATATTTCATTGCTAAATTAGGCTGTTTTACTTTTAAAATTTAGTGATATTTAAATAGGATATATCGTTTTATTCAGAATGCAAGAGGTGAAGAATCTCCAGTATTATTCTTCAGGAGAAATAAGCTCCATATTAAATGGTTTATCCACAAAACAGACCGGGCTTTCATCAGAAGAAGCCGAAAGAAGGATTAGGGAGCAGGGCCATAATATTCTAATTGAGAAAAAGCAGAACGTCTTTATTGAATTTCTTTCGCACTTCAAAAGCCCATTGATACTGCTTCTGCTTGTCGCGGCAATAATCTCCTTTTTCATACAGGAAGTTACTGAAGGAATCATTATTTTGTCTATATTATTCCTGGGCACAACACTGGATTTCTTTCAGGAATATTCTGCAAATAAAGCCTTAGTAAAGCTCATTGAATCTGTTGAAGTAACAGCTACAGTCATAAGAGACGGAAAGAAAAAAGAGATTTCAATAAAAAATCTGGCTGTAGGAGATATAATTTTTTTAAGCGTGGGCGATATAATTCCCGCGGATGTCAGAATAATCAGTTCAGAAAATTTTTTTATAAATCAGGCTTCAATAACAGGCGAATCTTTCCCCGTAGAAAAAAATTCTGAAGAAACAACTTCTCCGAAATCAATCCTTGACTTGAACAATATTCTATTCAGCGGGACAAATGTTGTCGGGGGAAGTGCCACGGCAGTAGTAGTAAAAACAGGAAATGCGACCGAATTCGGCAAGATTGCAGAAAAGATTGCAAAGGCATCTGTCAAAAGCGATTTTGAAAAAGGCGTTGGAAAATTTGGCTTCTTGCTGATGAAGATCGCTTTAGCCTTGGTTGCGGTCATATTTTTGGTAAATTCCCTCCTGAAGCATGATATTTTCCAGTCCCTCATATTCGCATTGGCGATTGCAGTGGGGATTACGCCGGACTTACTGCCCGCCATAATGGCTGTAACAATGTCCGCAGGCTCAAAGAAAATGTCAAAGAAGGGCATTATTGTAAAGAAATTGTCATCAATCCCAAATCTTGGCGGCATGAATATCCTTTGCACAGACAAAACAGGCACTCTAACAGAAAATAAAATTGTCCTAACCGATTATATAAACTTCTCAGGAAAAAAGGATGAAGGCCTTCTCAATTTGGTCTACCTTAACAGCGCTCTCCAGACCGGGATCAGGAATCCGCTGGATGATGCGGTGATAAAATATAAAAAAATCAACATAAAGGGATTCAAAAAAGTCGGGGAGATTCCATATGATTTCTTCAGGAAAAGAATGAGCGTGATTGTGAAAAAGAACAAAGAAACCACGATAATAACAAAAGGGGCTCCGGAAGAAATGCTGGATCATTGCAGCCACTATAGGCATTCGAATAAAATCTTGTCTCTGGATAAAAAAGCCAAATTAGAAGCAATGAAAAAATATAATGAGCTGAGCAACCAAGGGCGAAGAGTATTGGCCGTTGCTACAAAAAAAATAGAGGAAAAGAAAACTTATACTATAAAGGATGAAGATGGCCTTGTTTTTGAAGGATTTGCCTCTTTTTATGATCCCCCAAAAAAAGGCGTTGGAGAAACGATAAAAGAGATGAAAGAATTGGGCATAGAAATCAAGATAATTACGGGAGATAATGAGCTGGTTACAGAGAGAATAGCAAAAGAAGTCGGATTGAATGTTAAAGGCTTAATGCTTGGAAGTGACATAGACAAATTGTCAGATGATAATTTGAAAGACAAAGTTCAGAGCATAACTATTTTTGCAAGATGCAGCCCCGATGAAAAATCCAGGATAATAAGTGCGCTGCGCTCTGCCAACAATGTTGTCGGATATTTGGGAGACGGCATCAATGATGCGCCCGCCATCAGGAATTCAGATGTTGGAATCTCCGTAAATAATGCTGTGGATATTGCAAAAGAATCTGCAAGCATAATACTTACAAGAAAGAGCCTTAGCGATCTTAAAGAAGGGATAATAGACGGAAGAAAAATCTTTGGGAATACAATGAAGTATATGATGATGGCTACCAGCTCTAATTTTGGTAATATATTTACGGTTTCAATAACTTCATTGTTCCTGCCATTCCTGCCTATACTTCCGGCGGAAATCCTATTCAGCAATTTGATTTATGATGCATCGCAAGTCACGATTCCTTCAGACAAAGTTGACAAAGATTGGATAAACCGCCCAAAAAAATGGGATATAGCTTTTCTAAAAAAATTCATGTATATTTTCGGCTCATTAAGCTCTGTGTTTGATTTCATTACATTCGGCATTTTATTGCTTGTAGTAAAAGTATCTGTTCCAGTATTCCAGACGACATGGTTCCTGGAATCTTTTGCTACGCAGATTCTAGTCTTTCATTTCATAAGAACAAAGGGTTCTGTATTCAAAAGCAGAGCAAGCCTACCCCTGATCATTACAACACTTGCGGGCGTCATAATCTGCTGGATAACCCCATTTACTTATTTGGGAACGCTGCTTGGGCTTGTTCCAATTCCATTATATCTTTTCCCAATAATTATATCAATCAATGTGGTTTACTTTGCATCTGTAGAGATTGTAAAAGGGCAGTTTTACAAGAGGAATAAGTTCTGAGAGTTTTATTTTTCTTTATCAAATATTTTCTTTAGCTCCTCTTTTGCCAGCTCAAGAATTTTCTTCTGCGAAGCGGGGAGATTCTTTCCTGCACGGTTAATATAAAAATTCAGCATAGACATAGCCGACTGATATGATGATGACTTTTTTCTCCTGCTCCTTTCAGCAGAATTCTTAAGCGAAAGGGCTATTTTCCTTGGATCTTTCCATGTGAATACTCCCGATTCGAGATCAAGCGCATCGCTCTCTTCTGTAACTTCTGAAGACCACTTTTTCATTAAGTATAAAAGATGGCTTTTCTTAAATAATTTATGCAGGAAATCTATAAGATTTTAATCGGAATTGCCGTTTTATTTCTGGGTTTTTTTATTGGAAATCTTCTGGCAAAGGTCACCAAAGATGAATCCAAGCAAGGGCAGAAATGGTTCAAACTGATAATCCTTCTCTGCTCAATCGGGGCAGTGATTACGTTGATTATCGGGAATGATGCCTTCTTTTTCAGCTTCTCATTTTTTATGATAGTCGCAAGCAGAAGCCTGAAGAGATAATCTTTAAAACCACTTTTCTTTCTAATTTTATGCTATACATAATCGGCCTAGGATTGGATGAAGAAAGCATTTCGCAAAAAGGATTAAAGTCAATAAAGGAATGCAAAGAAATTTATTTAGAGAACTATACCGTAGAATTTCCTTATAGTGTTGAAAAATTAGAGAAAGCAATCAAAAAAAAGGTTCTGCCTGCAAATCGCGATTTTGTTGAAAATTTCAGAATTATAGAACCCGCTAAGAAAGAGAATGTTGCTCTTTTAGTTTATGGAAATCCTTTGACTGCAACAACCCATATTTCTCTTATTCAAGAAGCTAAAAAGCGGGGAATAAAATATCAAATCATTCAGAATGCTTCAATTTTCGATGCAATTGCTGAAACAGGACTGCAGCTGTATAAATTCGGGAAAACCACGAGCTTGCCTAATTTTGAAGCAGATAGCTTTATTGATATGGTAAAAGACAACCAGAAGATAAATGCCCATTCTCTTATACTGATCGACATTGGAATGAAGTTCAAAGATGCCTTAAGTAGGCTAGAAAAAGCAAGCAGAAATAAAATAAAAATAGATAAGATTGTTGTTTGCTCCAGGCTTGGAACAGATGATTCTAAGATTTTATATGGTGAAATAAGCAATCTTCTTAATAAAGAAGTAAACGCGCCTTTTTGCTTCATAATTCCAGGAAAATTGCACTTTATGGAAGAAGAAGTTTTGAAGAATTTTGATTGATTTTAAGCATAAGAATTATTTAAAAATGTCAGATACAGTATACAATTAAGATGTATGACTTCAAAAAGATTGAAGAAGAAGTTTTGAAATTCTGGAAAGAAAAAAAGATATTTAACAAACTTGTAGAAAAGAACAAAGGTGGAAAGACTTTTAGTTTTATTGACGGACCTATAACTGCGAATAATCCTATGGGGGTACATCATGCATGGGGAAGAACCTACAAGGATTTATTTCAAAGATTCAAGGCTATGCAAGGATTTGAACAAAGATATCAAAATGGTTTTGATTGTCAGGGGCTTTGGATCGAAAGGGAAGAAGAAAAAGATCTGGGCTTAAAAAATAAAGCGGACATTGAAAAATTAGGAATATTAAATTTCGTCAATTCGTGCAAGAAGCGGGTTGAGAAATTTTCAAAAATACAAAGAGATCAGTCTATTCGATTAGGACAATGGATGTATTGGGATAATTCTTATTACACTATGACTGATAATAACAATCTCCATAATTGGTTCTTGATAAAAACTTATTATGATAAAGGCTGGCTCTATAAAGGAAAAGATGCCGTGCCTTGGTGCTGGCGATGCGGAACTGCAAGCTCAAAGCATGATATTGTTACAGAGGGGTACAAAGAAGTAACTCATTCAGCATTGTTTATGAAATTTCCAGTTAAAGGAAAAAATAAAGAATATTTTCTAATTTTCACAACTACTCCTTGGACCGTCCCCGCAAATGTTGCAATAGCCGTAAACAAAGATATTGATTATGTGAAAGTTCAGGAGGGGAATGAATTTTACTGGATTGCTGAAAAAAGATTGAATGAAATAGAGAATAATTATAAAATCATCGAAAGGAAAAAAGGAAGAGAACTGGAAGGAATGGGTTACGAAATGCCCTACAAAGATTTTCCAGAACAGAAAAAATCGCTTCATCAAGTTGTTTTGTGGGAATTGGCTTCTGAAGAAGAAGGAACAGGAATTGTTCATATCGCTCCAGGATGCGGAACAGAAGATTATGAACTGGGAAAAAAACTGCATCTTAATGCAATTTCGCCATTGGATGAAGCTGGAATTTATTCAAAAGGATTTGGAGATTTCAGCAAGAAAAAATATTCAGAAGTCACAAAAGAAGTCTTAGATGATCTGGAAAAGAGAGGTTTTGTATACAAGATTGTCCCTTACAAGCATAGATATCCTCATTGCTGGAGATGCGGAGAAGAATTAGTTTTCAGGCTTGTAAGTGAATGGTATATAAGATGCGAGGAAATAAGAGAAAAGCTTATAGAAGAAAATAGGAAAGTAAGATGGTATCCCGAATATGGAAAGGTTAGGCAAGAAGAATGGTTCAAGAATATGGGTGACTGGCTTATATCCAGAGAAAGGTATTGGGGATTGCCTTTGCCTATATGGGAATGCAAATGCGGAGAATTATTTGTTGCGGGAAGTTTAAAAGAATTAAGAGAAAGAGCGATAAATAAAATCAAAGTTGATAATCTCAAAGAGATACACCGACCTTGGATAGATGAAATAAAGATTAAATGCCTAAAATGCGGAGAGGAAGTCGAAAGAATTAAAGATGTCGGAGATGCCTGGCTTGATGCGGGAATTGTCCCTTTCTCGACGCTAAATTATCTGAATAATCGAAAATATTGGGAAAAATGGTTCCCTGCGGATTTGGTTTCAGAAAGCATGCCGGGACAATCCCGTGGCTGGTTCAATGCCTTAATGTGGGCGAGCGTTGCAATAACTGGACAAGCCCCCTATAAATCTTTATTTGGATATGAAACTCTGAAAGATGAAAAAGGCGAGGAAATGCACAAAAGCAAAGGCAATGCAATTTGGTTTGATGATGCTGTAGAAAAAATGGGGGCAGATACAATAAGATTATTATACTGCTTACAAGACCCCGGCCAAGAATTAAGGTTTGGTTTTAATACCGTCAAAGAACCAACGAATAATATCAACATATTTTATAATTTAAGCAATCTCGTCGAGAATTCTAAAGAAATACCAATAAAGAAGGTAGAAGATAAATGGATTATCTCGAAACTTAATTCATTAGTCAAGAAGTTTACAGATGATTTAGAAAATTTGCACCCTCATTCTGCTACAAGGTCATTACAGGATTTCTGGGTGAATGATTTTAGCAGAAAATATATCCAGTTTACAAGAGACAGATTATCTTCAAATGACAAAGAAGTACAATTTGTTATAAAAGAAGTTTATTTGACTATCATGAAATTGCTGGCCCCGATTAATCCATTCATAACAGAATATATCTGGCAGAATTTCAAGAAAAAGAAAATTGTAAAAGAAGAGTCCGTTCATTTATCATCATGGCCAAAATATGATGACAAGAAAATTGATTTGAAATTAGAAGAAAACTTCACAAAAATATTTTCAATAATCGAAAAAGGTCTGGCAGAAAGGGATAAGATTCAAGTTGGCCTTAAATGGCCTCTTGCAAAAGTCACAGTTCATTCTCCTGAAAAATTGAGCAAGGATTTTGAGAAAATAATATTAAATCAATTGAATATTAAAAAGATTGAATGGAAAAAAGGAAAAGAGATTTCTACTAAACTAGACAATAAGATGACGCCTGAACTTGAAGCAGAAGGATATGCAAGAGAAATGTCAAGGCAAATCCAGGCATTCAGAAAGAAATTGGGGTTAAATAAGGACAATATGGTGATTACTTCCATAATTACTGATGAAAGCTTCAAAAAAGTGCTGGATTCACAAAAAAAGTTCATCAAAGACAGGACAAATTCCAAAGAATTGAACATAATCACGACTGACAAAGAAAAGTTTAAAAATAAAATCAGTTTTGAAATAAAGGATAAGAGGGGAGATATCGCTATAGTCCAAAAATAACTACTGCTCGGTAATTCAATTATTTCACCCCTGGATTATAACAATATTTAAAAATAAAACCCGCTATCTAAAAAACAATGATAGTAAAGGATGAATTTTTAGGACGATTAAGGAAGATTTTTGATTTGAATCTTTATGAGGTGAAAGTCTGGACGGCAATATTATCGAGGGGAAACAGCACTGCCGGCGAATTAAGCAATATTTCTGGAGTTCCAAGAAGCAGGACATATGATATTCTTGAAAGCCTCGAAAAAAAAGGCTTTATCGTCATGAAGCTTGGAAAGCCGATAAAATTTGTCGCTATAAAACCTGATGAAGTTGTTGAAAGAGTAAAGAGAAATTTGACAACACATACAAAGGAGAAATTGGAAAGGCTCGAAACACTCAGGGATGATGAGGTCCTCGGAGAGCTTAATAATCTATTTACAAAGGGCGTTAAATTTGTTGAACCATCAGAATTATCCGGAAGCTTGAGGGGAAGAGAAAATCTCTACAATCAGCTGGATATGATGGTAAGGGGAGCCGAGAAGAGCATTGTAATTGTCACAACGCATGAAGGAATCAACAGAAAAATGGAAGCATTGATGCCAAGCCTTGAAAAAGCCAAGAAAAGGGGAGTATCCATCAAAGTCGCTGCGCCTATAGACAATAATAACATTGCCGTTGCAAAAGAATTCAAGAAAGTAGCAGAAGTAAGGAGTCTGGATAAACTAAGAGCAAGATTTGTAATAATTGATTCCAATCAGCTTATGTTCATGCTTCTTGATGATGAAAAATTCCATCCAAGCTATGATATCGGAATTTGGATTAATACAGAATTTTTCGCTCAAGCACTGGAACAATTTTTTGAGCTTGCCTGGAAAGACCTAAAGCCAGTAAAGTAGAAGAACTATTCTAAAAAGATTTTACCCCACGACCTATTATTTTAAATTAAAAAATAAAAATAATTTCGCTTCTTATTTGCTGAATATCGCTATAATTATCCCTACAAGAGTAATTACAACTATAATCCAACCAACAATCATGGAGGCCATAGCTCCACCAAGCCAGTTTGGAAGAAGCAAATTTTCTCCTATCATTGCAAAACCAACTGCAAGGGAAACTAATATTCCTGTCAGCCATTCAGCAAAGTTTAGGAAAACTTTCATCGGATGAACTCTCGAAGATCTTGTTCTTGGCATTTTTACCTCCTTTTATTCTAATATATATAATGCAATATATTTAATAATTTTTCTACATCTCTTCAATTACATCTATCCCCAAAAGAGACAATGAATTTTTCAAAACCTGCCTGAATGATTCTACCAAGGATATCCTAAAACCTTCTTTCTTTGAATGGACAACAGGACATTCATGATAGAATTCGTTGAATATCTGCGCAAGCTGGTAAGAATAGTTTGCGAGAACTGACGGGCTCAAATCATCAAAAGATTTTTTCACGACATCTTCAAACTCAGACATTTTCTTCATGAGTTCAATCTCTTTTTTATCCATATGCTTTGAATCCGGATTTGCCTTCTTCTTTGATTTTTTCATAATCGAACCTGCTCTTGCATAGCTATAAAGAATATATGGTCCGGAGTTCCCTTCAAAATTCAGCGATTCTTTTATGTCGAAGATTATATTTTTTTGTTCTCCCTGCTTAAGCATATAATATTTTATCGCAGCTATTGAAATTTTTAGCGCCCGATCTTCCAGGGCTTCTTTTTTTATTTTGGGGAATCTTTTTTTTATCTCTTTTTTTGCATGCGACGTTATTTGCTTCAGGAAATCCGAGTAGAGGATATTCTGTCCTGTTCTTGAAGACATCTTTCCTGTCGGCAGCCTAATCGTCCCATAAGAAACATGCATTAACTGGGATGAATGTTTAGATCTCATCAGTTCAAGAGTTTTAACCAGCTGGTTAAAATGCAAGTCCTGCTCATTTGCAATTACATAAATTGACTTTTCCAAATTCAGATAATCCGTGAATTTTTTTTCAGCCAATGCCAAATCTTTTGCCGAATAGAGGATTGTCCCGTCTTTTCTGAGCAAGACCCAGACGCCAAGATTATATTTGTTCAAATCCATTATTATTGCACCTTCACTTTTTTCTGCAATCTTATGCTTCAGCAGTGATTGAACAATCTCCTGCCCGCTCTTTTCCATGTCCTTCTCAAAATATTTTACATCAAAATGTGTATTAAGCTGGGAATAAATTCTTTCAAAAGATTTTAAGCTTAGTTCTCTGGTTTTTTTCCAGAGCTCGGTCAGCTCTTTATCGCCCGATTCTAATTTTTGGTTTATAATATCAACTTCTCCCTGAAATTTCTTATTTTCTTCCAAGTGATTTACGGCATCTACATATATTGATGCAATCCATGATTCATCATCCCTCAATTTTTCTTTGAAATGGAATTTGCTATAACACCATATCCATTTTGCAACGTGCATTCCGCTATCGCCCTGATAATCTGCCCTTATTACATTATTCCCGCAAAATTCCAGAATTCTTGAGATGCTTTCTCCGATCGAAGTTCCCCTTATATGGCCGACATGAAATGCCTTATGTGTATTTGCCTGTGAGAATTCTACCATTACTTTCTTCCCTTTTCCCAAATCCAATTTCCCGAAATTTTCTTTTTTTGATAAAATCTCAGCTATTAGGCTGCCTGTCAGTTCTTCCCTGTCCACAAAGAAATTTATGTATGGCCCCTTGGTCTGAATCTCCTTGAATCCTTTTATCTTATTCATCTCTTCCCTTATCTCCAAGGCTATGTCTTTCGGATCTTCCTTGAATTTTGAAGCAAGAAAAAAGCAAGGCAGGGCATAATCGCCCAATTCTGGTGAAGGGGGGACTTCTATTTTCTTAAGGATTTCATCCTTGCTTATTTTTATTTTTTTGTCCTTTAAGATTTTGATTATAGCTTCACTAATATCCCCTTTTTTGTCAGAACTTTCAAGCATAATTATAAGAATATAAGAACTTTTTTAAATCTAATTGGTTTCCCGAAAAGCGTGCGGGGGTGCCGGAGTGGTCAAACGGGCAGGACTTAAGATCCTGTGGCTTAGTGCCTGCGCAGGTCCGAATCCTGTCTCCCGCATTTTTCATGAATATTAAATCATTTGCTAAGGAAAATAGGCCAAGAGAACGTTTGAAGGAAAAGGGGCCGGAAGCTTTGAGTGATGCAGAATTATTGGCTCTGATAATCCGGACAGGCACAAAGAAAAGCAATGTTATCGATGTAGCACAGAGTCTTCTTATGAAATATAACCTGCAATCTTTGTCAAGAATCAATTTGAAGTCTCTTTCTAAAATAGACGGCATTGGAGAAGCAAAGGCCTGCCAGATTGTTGCATGCTTTGAATTGGCAAGGCGAATGCTTTCAAAAAAACAAGAAAGAGATCAGATAAACAGCGCAAAAGACATAGCCAAACAGTATATTCCGAAGTTTGCATATGAAAAGAAAGAAAAAATGATAGGAATTTATCTGGACACTAGAAGAAGAGTCATAAAAGAAGTAACATTGTTTGTCGGGAATCTTGATACAACCTTAATAGATCCCAAGGAAATATTCCATCATGCAATAGATGAGAGTGCGGCAGGAGTTATATTACTGCACAATCATCCTTCCGGAGATCCGACTCCAAGCGAAGAAGATATTAAGATAACAAAAGACCTGATGAAATCTGCAGAATTGCTGAATATCAAATTTTTAGACCACATAATCATAGGCGATAAGAATTATATAAGTCTTAGAGAAAAAGGACTGATTCAATAATAACCTTTTGGGCTTTTCTTTTTGTTTATCTTATCTTTTATTATCTTGCCCTTTTCAGTAAGAACATACAATCTTCCTGTTCTCGCCTGCGGATTTAGGCATTTTGCCAGCTTTCTTTTTGCAAATAAACGGAGAACATCGCTAGCATTATTCAGGCTTAGATCGGCTTCTTCTTTAATTTCGCGGGGCATTTTCGGCTCTTCATCCAGAGTAGTGATAATTTTTCTCTTTTGTTTTCCCCTTAGAACCCATGCATAATCATCTATATCAAGCCCCTTTTTCATAAATTTAATCTATACCAAATCGAATAAGAACTTTGCACTGGATTTACACTGAAATCTTTATAAATAAAGAGGTAATGTACTGATTATGCCTGAAAGTAAAGAAACAATAACCGAAAATAAGTTTGAAGGAAGTTGGGGCATTGTTGTACTCTGGGTAATCTTATGTTTTCCTATAGCAATTGTTTATTATCTAATGAAATGCAAAAAAATAACCAGAGAAAGGTAAAATGGAAGAAAATATAGCGAAAGAAGAAAAGAAGGAATCTTGGTTTAAAGATAACAAGGAAATTGTCTTTTTTTTGATAATAGGAGTTATTGTTCTAATTGGATTTTTTATCTATGAAATTAATCTTAATAGTCCTGTAAACGCAGATGCAACATATAATATAAAACCTAATTCTAACCCAGTTGTAGAGACCTCTTCAAATATTAGTATAAATCCCCCAAATAATTCTATTTCTACCAATTCAAATTATAATTATAATGACCAAGGTGTTTCTAATGAATTAATCCAGAAGGAACAGTCTATTATGATAGATGGTACATCAAACCAAATAGATTGTTCTAATCCTCTTAATTATAATAAATCTTCTTTTGAAAATGCATTTTATATCACTTCTCAATGGATACCTTCTACAAATGAAGGAATGTTTGATACAGAATCAAATGTAGGCATTAATAATGGATGCACAAATCTTTACCCCGAATATATTACAAAAATAATATTCAATTCTAATATTATCCAAGAGTATGATAGTTCATGTTATGATTACATGAGTTCAGTTTTATTACCTACGCAGACTACTGATTCTGCAGGGGAAATTACTGGTGCCCCAATAAGTTTAAGCTCTCTTTTAATAAATCAAACAGGCAAATATCTTGTTCAAAGACAAGTTATAGACTGCAAGACTAATCAGACACTTAGCACTTTTACTATTGGTATTGACGTAGGGAATACTATAGGAAATTATTATAATAAAGTTGATTTTATCAATCCTAATGATAGCACTTATACTAATACTTTACAGATTATAGATGTAAATACTGCTTTTGCCTTAAATGTTACAAATGAAATTGCTGCTTTACAAATTTCTTTAAATAAAACAGGGATATTACAAGCACAAATAGATTATAGCAGATTAGATTCACAGGCAAAAAAACTTGTTACAAATTATAATCTATTACAACAGGATGAAGCAGATCAAGCTTCCGCATTAAATGTTACAAATGAAATTGCTGCTCTGCCGGATATAAGTGTCTTAGCATTATTTGATGGTTCCGCAGTGACACAGGCACAAACAGATTATAACTCATTGAATTCACAAGCACGAGGATTAGTCACAGATTATGATATACTTACAGCAGATGAAGTAGAGATTATTTCTTTACAGGCAACAGCTACCCAATATTCTTCAGGAATAAATAACTCTCAAAATTTAACTTCATCACCTTCTATTTCATCCTTAAGTGTTTGGAATAAAACTTCGAGTTATACTTTGGATGATTGTTTAAGCGCCTGTGAAAAGTATTGTATACAAATGCAGACAGATGTTTGCCAGAGCAGTTGTGAGATGATCGGTAAAGAGGGTCAAACCATGGATAGCATTGTAAATGAAATTAAAAGTGTAACTACCAATCTAAATTGTTAGTTTTTTCTCAAAAAAAGATAATCAGATTTAAATACAAGATTCTAATTTACATAAAACTTTTATACTCCTTGATTCTAATTAATAAATGAGGTATAAATCCGTCTTTGGTTTTTCATTTCTGATGCTGGCGATAGCATCTTTTTTATTGTCCTATAATTGGAATATAACCGGTGGTGTTATTGGATCAAATGCCGCTCCTTCTTATCTTTATTTTGCAAGCATAATCTTTGCAGTCATTTCTCTTTTGGTTTTTGCAAGCAGGCAGACTTTAGATGCCATAATGAT
>CAVZZS010000003.1:0-8888 GCA_963779925.1 uncultured Nanoarchaeota archaeon
CTGCCGGACGCCGGGCGCCAGGCCATTCTTCATCGGGATCACTGTCGGCCGCCCCGCCCCCGCGCAAAGCGCAATATGATCGAAGCCGAGTTCGAAGGCCTTGTCGATGGTCAGCGTGCCGCCGAAGCGAACGCCGCCGATCATGGTGAACTGACTGCGGCGCTCCAACAGCAGACGGATGATCTTCAGAAAGTTTTTGTCCGAGCGGACGGTGATGCCATATTCCGCGACGCCGCCGAAGCCCGCGCCGGACCGCGTCTCCAACGGTTCGATCAAGCTCTTCACGTCGTAGACCGGCTCGACTCAGTAAACTTCTTCATCAATTTTTCAATAATGATTTGTGGAGCAAATCCTTTTCTGCTGCAAGCCTTTACAAACTCATCGTAAGTTTGCCTATCAATATTGTAATCGATCTTCATTTTCTGAGGACCTTTTGGATATGATGCCATAACTAAATTATTAAGATGAAGTTTATAAATTTATTTCCTTCTTTTCATAATACTATAGGAAATAAAATTGACAATCCAAAAGACCACAGCAATAATTATTGTGGAAATTATGTCAAATTCTTTTATAAGAAGATATTTTACTAATGCATAGACTAAGGCGGTTATTAATGCAGATAAAGTTGCATAAAGAAAAGGGTTGTTTTTCATAAATGTTCAGAATTCTGGTTTTTATAAATTTAATCTGAACTTTTGTTTGGTTAATGAGGTGACATTATTCGGATGTCCGCAATGAGGACACCTAATTTGTTTAGTCATTCTTCCCTCTAACATTTCCGGGAGAATACCAAAAAATTTTCTGCATTTCAGACTTCTACATCTCTGTAAAAATCTCATGATTTAAAGAACATCTAGAACTATATATTTCTATCGCTCGGAATAGTTTATAAATTCAAAGAGAAAATTTCTTACATGAAAATCTTGAAAAAAGAAAGCGTAGAACCAAAAGATTACATTTTCATAGACAAAACCGTCTTTTTTCCTAAATTGGAAATTTTGGCTGTTGGCGATCTGCATTTGGGATATGAATTAATGCTGAAACAGTCCGGAGTGAATCTTCCCGAGACTCAGGTAGATGAGATTATAGAGGATCTGAAAAAAACATTTTCTAAAATAAAAAACTTGGGTTTTCAAATAAAGAAAATAATTTTTCTTGGCGATATTAAGCATTATTTCGGTTTTGAATACGGCGAGAGAAGAATATTTGATGAGATACTTGAATTCCTTAAAGATTACTTCGAAGATAAAGACATAATCCTGATAAAAGGAAATCATGATAAAATGGATTATTCAGGAAAGAAAATGAAGAATTATTTTATTACAGACGGGATATGCTTTATTCATGGGCATATGGCCTTCCCGGAGATCTATGATGAAAAAGTGAAAACAATTGTCATGGGTCATTTGCACCCTTCTGTAATAATTTCAGACAAAGCAAATGTGAAAAGAGAGAAATTCAAATGCTTTCTTGTCGGAAAATTTCATGATAAAAAAGTTATAATTCTCCCAAGTTTTTTTGAAATAATTGAAGGAACAAGCGTTAATGATTACAAAGAAGATTACCAAAATTATTTTTCAATAATTCCAAAAGATTCTGTTTTAAATTCTGAAATCTTCGTAATAGGAAAAGATGAGGTTTATGATTTTGGAAAAATAAAAAACTTGGATTAATTTTATATATAAGTTCATCTTAAATTAATTATGGTTTTGCAGTATCGCTCAAAAAGTGGCGGACGCTGGAAAAAATATCCCGGAAAAGAGAAAATAGAAGGTTCAGTCAATGATTACAACTTCAGATTATTGAACGAATCACAGACGAAAGTCCTCGTTGAAGAAGGCCCATATACAAAAGTTCTGAAAAGATTTAGGCAGATAGAATTTTTCAAGCATCACTGATTCTGATCAATTTTTATGAATGAAACATCAGACAAGCTATATAAAATCACAAATAAAATTAGTGAGCCTTAAGAAAGTTTTATTTTTTCTTTTTATGTCTCTTCTCAAATTTTCTCCAGGTGGAAGCTACAGGCTTTGATTTCTTCTGAAGCTTGTCGACAATCATTTTTCTTATCATACTTGACTTAATTGTCTTCCTTCTTCTGCAAGCTTTTATGACAGATCCACCAACAACTCTAATAAGCACTTTTCTTTCTGCGGGAAGCAATTTAGCCTCTTTAGCAGCTTTTTCAATAGCTCTTTTTATTTTGTTGGGGACGAATTTCTGTTCCTTCCCTCCTTTTTTTATGACCTTTGTCATATTGATATATATTTTGAGATATATATAAATTTTTGCAAAGAAAAAATAAAATGGCCCCGATGGGATTTGGACCCACGACACCT
The DNA here is from genome assembly GCA_963779925.1 of uncultured Nanoarchaeota archaeon. GTDB lineage: Archaea > Nanobdellota > Nanobdellia > Pacearchaeales > GW2011-AR1 > JAKLIN01. Next base: position 2,346 of record CAVZZS010000003.1, read on the forward strand.
AGATTAAGAGTCTAGTGCTCTACCAAGCTGAGCTACGGAGCCTTATATAAAATTTTGAGAAAATTCTTTAAATATCTATCTCTTAATTAAAAAATGCCCAGAAAAATAATAGAGAAAGAAAAAATCAAACATAAAGACAGAGGCGAAGGAATTGTAAAAGAAAAAGATGTTTTTGCAGATTACAAACATAAGTGCAAAAAGTGCGGTTATGAAAAAGCAGAAGTCATGGATTTGGGTGCACAATATTCTGATGAGAATGAATTAATAATGATAAAATGCGGCAAATGTGGTTATACTGAACGGGTTGAGAAGAAGACAGATTAATTTTTATCTGTATTCTCTAGTCGTATTGCTGCACTTCGTACATTTGAAAAATTTTGTTTCTGCCTCATCACCTGAACGTGTCTGGACAGTCCAGAAATAAGCTTTGTCATTTCCGCATTTTCTGCAGTTAAATGCGACGATTGGAAGTGGCTGTTCGCCCTTATCAGCAACGATGCCTATGTTCTCATGTTCCTTCATCATCTCTGAACTGGTTATTTTGCCTTTTGCCTTGCTTGTCTTGCTAGAATATCCGCATCTAGGGCATCCAAGATTCTTTGTTTTTTGAATCAATACAGCACCACACTTAGGACAAAATTCCATTTTAAAAGTATTCGTTATGAGATGAAAGAATGTTTAAAAATTTAACCATTCGCAACTACTGAAGGCTGGCTTGAACAAAATCCCCTCTGATCCACAGGCTTCTGACTTTCATAAAACACTAGCTTTGCCCAGCCTAAAAATGGGGCAATTCTAAAGACTGCTTTTCCAACTATTTGATCTTGGCTTATCCCATTTTCAAAGCTTAATTGTCCATTATTATCGTCGCCAATTGTTGAAAAATAATATTTCCCGTCTGATTGGGTGATATTGATTACTCGGTGAATAACGGGGGCTTGTTGCCCAGCATTAAATATGATTATATCCCCAATCCTAATGTTTTTGGGATTAGCTCCGACAATAAAGAGTATATCGCCTTTACTAAAGCCATTCTTAAGGCTAAAATGACTGAATTCAGTTTCATTAATTCCAAAAACACTGTACTTCATTTCATGCCTTTGCCACCATGCACCAAAATCTGAGAAAAGATTTCCAGAATGATACATGCTGCATGATTCAACTATTGCGAGAGGCAATGATGTCCCAGTTGTCAAACTCAGTATAGGAAAGAAGATAAATCGTATAAAAACGAAGATAATTATAAGAGACAATATCCATCCTTTTAGAGAATTGTCTTTCCAAAGAGTATACCAAAATTTTTTAAAGAATTTTTTTACTTTCTTTTCTTCACTCATCAATATTTGTATCTATTGGGATTTTTAAAATATATGAATTAATCGATTGCTCCGACTTCTTCCATTATCTCTAATTTCTTTATAGCACTGAATGGAATAAAACCCATTATAGAGTATCCTGCCGATTTCATTTCAACAAGTTCAACCATCTTTTTGTCATTATTTATAACCCCTATAACTTCATCATCGACATCTTCTTCGCTGGTGATAAATTCTATTCTAAACTTGAAAACTTTTGTAAGCATAAAAGAATAATAGTTATTCTATTTATTAATTATGCGCAGAATAAAAAACATTAAATTATTAAAGGAATATTATTTACAAAAGAGATATAGGAAAATAAAATGAATCTCAAGACAGGTGGAAGAAAACAGTCCAAAAAGGTTTATATGGCCAAAGTAAGAGCTCAGGCCAAAAGAGATGCGAAGAAGTTAAATAAGAAACAATTACCAAAGAAAAAAGAATAATTCTATCAGATAACCCTCTTTTTAATATAATACACCAGCACCGAAATATTTAAAAATATATCCAGCTATATGTATACAAGTCAATATATACCAAATGGCAGACATATTCGATAATACTATACTTTGCAACAAATGCAATGCTGAAATGAAAAAAGTTAGCATAGCAAAGAACGGATTTCTTTTAAGGGCTGTTGTTTGCCCAAAATGCAATGATAAAATAATTCACCCTACCGATGAAGTAGAATATGATAAATTTGTAAATCTAAAAAACAAAGAATTTCATGTAAAAATGAGACTTGTAGGGAATAGTTATGCTGTCTCAATCCCAAAAGAAATTGTCTCTTTCATGGAATCCCAAAATAACATGATGAATGAGATGGTAAGATTATGCTTTGAAGATATGGGAAGAGTTTCATTAAATTTCGAAGAACTTGCAAGGAGAAATATAAAACATGGCAACTAAAAAAGATATTCAGCTAAAAGTTGTTGAAGCATTGCAGGATGATGCATACAAAGGAGTAGCAAGAATAGATTCTGAAATGATGAGAGATCTTGAAATAAGACGTGGCGATCCTGTAATCATAAAAGGCGGAAGAGAAACAATAGCAATTGCAGACAGAGCTTATCCAGCAGATGTTGGTGAAGGGATAATTAGAATCGATGGTATTTTGAGAAAAAATGCAAAGACCGGAATCGGAGATGTTGTCACGATCTCTAAGGCAAATGTTAAAGAAGCAAAAAAAATTGTAATTGCTCCTGCACAGCAAGGGGTTATGATACAAGGAGATCCTGAAGGATTAAAGAGAGGCTTGCTTGGAAGACCAATGATAAAAGGAGATATTATCGTTCTTGGAGGAGTTCAAAGAAGAAAAGATTTGATGTCAGATGATTTCGGAGATATTTTTGGGGATATAAACGATATTCTTGGAAAAATGGGTTTCGGGGGAAATTTCGGCGGGGGAATAACTCAGATAAGATTTATTGTAGCATCAACCAATCCAAATCAACCGGTTATAATTACCGAAAATACTGAAGTCTCTTTAAGTTCAAAAGCAGTGGAAATTTCAGATGAAAATATTCCTGAAATTAATTATGAAGATATCGGGGGATTAAGTGAAGAAATAAGAAAAATTAGAGAAATGGTAGAAATTCCTTTGAAACATCCTGAACTTTTCAGAAAATTGGGAATAGAAGCCCCAAAGGGAGTTTTATTGCATGGTCCGCCTGGAACAGGAAAAACTTTGCTGGCAAAAGCAGTAGCAAATGAATCAGAGGCAAATTTTATCTTGCTTAATGGTCCTGAAATTATGTCAAAATTCTATGGAGAATCAGAGAAGAAGATTAGAGACATTTTTGATGAAGCAGAAAAAACAGCACCTTCAATTATTTTCATAGATGAAATAGATGCCATAGCTCCAAAGAGAGAAGAAACTCAGGGAGAAGTTGAAAGAAGAGTAGTTTCTCAGATTCTAACAATGATGGATGGTCTAAAATCTAGAGGGAAAGTTATTGTTATCGGAGCAACAAACAGAATTAATTCTATTGATCCCGCATTGCGTAGACCTGGAAGATTTGACAGGGAAATAGAAATTAATGTTCCAAGAAAAGAAGGAAGATTAGCTATTCTTAAAATCCATACAAGAAATATGCCATTAACAAAAGATGTAAACTTAAATGAATTATCCAGTGTTACCCATGGATTTGTCGGAGCAGATTTGGAAGCACTTACAAAAGAAGCAGCAATGAATGTTCTTAGAAAATTCCTTCCGCAAATAAAATTAGACAAAGAAGAAGAAATTCCTCCAGAAATACTGGAAAAAATGACAGTCAAGCATGAAGATTTCACAGAAGCATTGAAAGTAGTCCGTCCAAGTGCAATGAGAGAAGTTCTTGTAGAAAGTCCAAATGTTGAATGGGAACATGTCGGTGGATTGGAAAGCATAAAACAGGAACTTAAAGAAGCTGTTGAATGGCCTATGAAGCGTCCTGAAAGTTTTGAAAGAATGGGAATTCGCCCATCTCGTGGAATTTTGCTTTATGGTCCGCCTGGAACAGGAAAAACTTTGCTGGCAAAAGCTGTTGCTACGGAATCAGAAGCTAATTTTATTAATGTAAAAGGCCCTTCATTGTTAAGTATGTGGGTGGGGAAATCAGAAGAGGGAGTAAGAAAAATATTCGAAAGAGCAAGACAAGTAGCACCCTGCATAATTTTCTTCGATGAAATAGATTCGTTAGCAGGAAAAAGAGGAATGGATAACGGAACAAAAGTTACAGAGCGTGTTCTTAATCAATTGCTTGCAGAGATGGATGGATTGGAAAATTTGAGCAATGTCATGGTAGTCGGGGCAACAAATCGTCCTGATATGTTGGATTCTGCTTTGTTAAGACCAGGAAGATTCGATAAGATTCTTTTGGTTGATGCACCTGATGAAAATGCAAGAGAGAACATATTAAAAATACATACACAGAAAATGCCCCTTGGAGATGGAAAGAAACTATTAGCAGATAAGGAAAGAAGTGCTATTCTATCAGAATTAGCTAAACAAACAGCAGGCTATACTGGGGCAGATCTTGAATCTTTAACAAGAGAGGCAGCAATGTTGTCTTTAAGAGAATCTGCAGAAGCAAAATATGTTCAAAAGAAACATTTTGAAGAAGCATTAAACAAAGTTCGTCCAAGTGTTACAAAATCAACATTGGAAGTTTATAAAAAGATGGAAGAAAGTTTCATCAAATCAGCAAGAGTTGCAATTCCCACAAGTGGGAGTTATTTGGGGTAAAACTATTTCGTTGTAACTTCTGTTTTGCTTTTTTCTATTAGAACTGTATGTTCTGCTTGAGCAACATTTCTATGCGAGACTTCAATTAACTGTGAAAATTGATATAAATTTCCATTATCTTCTAGTTGTCTTAATCCAAATAATGCACCCTGTCCAAATTCCTTTATGACCCATTTAGAGCAAAAAGGCAAAGTAGAATATTCTGCAATAATAAAATCAAGAATTTTTCTTGCAATTGGGCTTCTAACATTTTTTTCATCGATTAATTCGTAAATTCCGGAGGGTTTTCCATCATAAACTTTTCCATTTCCAAAAGTAGCAAAAGGTTCTATAGCATAAATTCCTTCTTCAAATATTTCTTTTGTTTCATTATTGCAATTTGGAATAGTCGCACCTGCATGTAAATCATAATGAGAAATAGAATGGCCGGTTAGATTTGTGATTGGATATGCTTTATAAGATTCCATAGTCTTCTGAACCTCTTTTCCAATTTCATTAATAGAAACTCTATCTTTGACAATTTTTAATGCATTTTCCAAAGCTTTTTCAGCAGCTAAGATTAGTTTTTTGTTTTCTTCATTGTTATCTAAATCAAAAGATAGAGCCGTATCTGCAACCCAACCATCTATATGAACTCCAAAATCAACTTTCAATAATCCATGGGCTTTTGTTTTATCATCAAATGAGGGAGTATAATGCGCAGCAATATCGTCAATGCTTAAATTTACAGGAAATGCAGGCTTTCCACCGAGCCCAACTATCTTCTTTTCTATCTTTTCAGCAATATCTACTAATAGAACCTCTTTTTTTACAATTTCTCTAACATATTCTCTGATTTCGGAAGCAATTTTTCCTGCTTTCAATATTTTCTGTTTATCAAAACCTGCCTCTTCAAATTCTTTTTTCGATTTCTTCTCTTTTTCAGAAAAATTCAAATCTGATTGACCTTTAACGGATTTAGTCTGTTTCCTGAATGGCGCAGCTCCCCCATAGTTTTTTTCGGTCATGGTTATAATCAATAATTCCTGCTTTTTAATCTTCTCATTTTCGGAACAAAGTTCCCAATTTTCTCTTCTGAAGCTTTTCCACATCCCAGAAAATTATCCTTATATTTCATAACTAGGAAATTTTTCTTGCCTGTCTTTATGTTAAGTTCTTGTCCTTGCATCCATTTTGTCGCCTGTTCTTCATCAATTTCAAAGATATTCTTTTTAATCTGATCCTTCAAAGCCTGCGTTCCTTCAATGTTCAGTTTTACATCATTTCTTATGAGCTTTGCAAAATAAACCCCTAACCTTTCAACAGGAACAATTTCTTCCAATTTTTTTATCTCCTCATTGGTTGCATCGCCCGTAAATAAGAATAATTTCTCTTCTCCAAGCTTCATAATTCGTCCAGAAAATCTTTCTACTCCGAATTGCTCTTTTAGAAATTTTGCAACTTCATGCCATTGTTTTGAATTTAGTATTTCTATCATTTTATTTTTTTGAATTTAGTTATGAAAAACCCTTCAGTATTATTATCAAAAGGAAAAACTCTGCATGCAAATTTAACTTTTTCTGAAAATTCCTTATCCTGCCATTTTGAAAATCCCTGATGAGTTTTCAATGGAAGAGCGATTTTCTCAATTTCTATCTGTTCAGGAAATTCCTTAAGAACAAAATCAACAACTTCCTCATCTTCTTCAGGGGCATAAGTGCAGGTTGAATAAACAACTTCTCCGCCAACCTTTAGAAGTTTTATTGCAGATGATATCAATCGTTTTTGTATTGAGGACATTTTCTTTATCCCATTAGGGTTCCACATCAAAGCTGTTTTTGGGTTTGCCCGCAATGTTCCCTCGCCTGTGCATGGAGCATCTACAAGAATCTTGTCAAACACGAAACCATTTTCAAAAAGCTTATTGCAAAGAGCAGTACCTTCTTTCCTTGTGATGATTGCATTGCTAACCCCACATCT
>CAVZZS010000004.1:0-10640 GCA_963779925.1 uncultured Nanoarchaeota archaeon
TAAGGAAAAAAAGGCCGAGGTTCCATTTGTATATCTTACTGATATCTGTGCCCCAAAATCGTCATAAGTAGGTTGATAAATAGATTTGAGATTTATCAAATAAGATTGCCCATTTATTGAAAGGTATCTATTTGCATCAGACTGGCTTGAAAGAGAAGAAATATCATTACAGAAGCTTATATCTTCACTTGGATCAGGATTAGGATATCTTTGCTCAAAATTGCTACACAGGCTCGAGAGGGTATTCTTCTCCCCCAAACTATTTGCAAGAGACATCTGCTCATACAATGCCTTTTCACCTAGGCTTGTTTGAGTATTTGAAGGGTATATTTCTCCGGGATAATTATTCAGAACAGACTGATAATTACTTGTTGCATTCTGGTAATATACATTTACTTGAGAGTTTAAAGCCGCATCTTGACCTTGTGAAAATTCATCAATTGAGACTATATTCGTCACGAAATCTCGTGATCCACATAAACCACCACCATTAAAGCCCATTATACAAAACTCTTGACCCTGTACAATGAGTCTAAGAAGATCTTGTCCTGCTCCAAAAATTGTTTTTCCTATATCTGTTATAACTGTGATTGTATTTTTTACAAAACCCGCAGCAGAATTTGTTGAAGATAGAGTATTTGATTGCATCCAACTAGCCATAGAAGAAAGTTGATCATTAGTTAAGCTATTCCCCGAGGTAAGTGCATTTGAAGGTAATGAAACAAGTCCTATTGCAAAATTACTTAGATCGCTTTTTAATGGAGAATCCCCCAAATATCCTGTAGGACTAATAGTCCCGGCATATCCAAGATAAACTGATCTTGATGGGCCATCACTGTATAAGTAATCTCCAAGTCCATAATCTTTCTTTTGTCCATTCACTGTTAATGTCACACGAGGAGAAATTCGCAAATCAAAAGTCTGTTTTCCATTGTCTGTATTACAGCTTATTTGAGCGTCTTGAGTTAATCCCTGTTGAACAAGATTTATGACTTGGCATTGATTATTCAAAAAGGTCTCACCCTTAACGACATTGATAAGATTTCCATTAATATTTAACGCCACCATTGTATCAGCATTTTGTAGGCTATTTAATTTAACTTGCATTGTCGCAGAACAAAGGGAAAGTCCAGAAATAGACAACGCATTTGAACTCTGACCTACTTGAAGATTCAGGGTCGAAGTCGGGTTCAAATTGCTATCATAAAGCTGTATTGTTGCGCTATTTCCCTGAATATCTGTTGCTCTTAAAAATCCCTTGTTATTCCAAAAACCATATTGCGAATATTGCGTCTGCCAATCCCCATCACTCATTTGAGGGAGGTAGAAATTGGTATTACCAACACCAAATATGTTCTTAGCATTGTAAGTTAATTTTGCAGTTAAATTTCCAGTTACAAAATCAGGCATTGAAGACTCATTTTGAATTTGTTTCAAGTCGATAACAACATATCCTATATTGCTTAAAACAGGGTAATTGCTTTGTGTTTGTCCTTGCAAATTTAATCCTGCCTGGGCGGGGTAAAATCCAATAGTGTTTACGTATCTTGAATAATTTCCACTGAAGGAGATTCCACTTATTGAACTAACATCTATAAGGGGATTTATTTGTGTTGCAGCGAGAGGGCAAAAAACAGGGACATCCTGTTGTGAAAGCAAATCGCTTCTGACAACCGCAGGTGTGCATCCTGAAGGTGAAATTTGAACGACAAAGTCCTGGCCTTGCTGGCACATTGAACTGTTAAAGCTGGATGCTGGAGAAAGAATGCTGCTTAAAGCAGATATTTGTGGATTTGAAATAGAAGCGGCAAGTGAAAAGTGCATTAGGGAGATAATTGCAAATAAGAAAATTCCAATCGCAGCAAGGTTTTTTATTTTATTGTGCATTCTGTAAACTTATTCCAAGAGTTTTATTTCCAAATAGTAAATAATTATTTTGTAACTGATTGAGGCTGCTTGGGACGGGTAATGATGCCGCATTTATTTGAATTGTGTTAGAATTTTGTAGATCAGAGTCAAGGATAAAGTATTCGGATTGCCCGCCGCCGGCCAAGGCATTTGAAATTACCTGAGCAGGGAAATTAACATTGAAACATTGCTGTTGAGTAACTCCTAAAGCTCCTGCAATTCCTTGACTTGCTACATTAACACATTGCTGCGTTGATGTAGCTGCAATATTGATTGAAGAGTTCCTGTAAATAGAAACTTGTATAGTATAATCTGCTTCACTCAAAGGTATACTTTTTTGTTGCGGATAAACAATTGTCTGAGTCGTACCATCAGAAGAAGTAAAAGTAATTATAGCATTCCCATTGTATTCAATTCCGTCTAACTTAAGGTCAATTAATTCATTATGCAGTTTATCTAATATGATACTAACACTTCCCGAATGTGTTGTAGTAAACAAAGATTTTCCTGTTGCAAATCCATTTGCAGAAGCAACGATGTAACCATTCTCACATTGTGGAAAATTGCCCTTCAAAATACCAGAAGCCGTTTGTCCTATATTGCATGTCTCACTAAAGCATTCATAAGAGATATTTGCATCAACGGGGTTTGAATTTGAATCAAATACATTAACAGTTACAGGTGTATTCTCATTTTGGCATAAAACGGGAGCAGTTGTAGATATTGCTGTACCATTCAATGAATTTCTTGGCAGATTCCCCCGAACTATTACCGCCATTGGGAACTGGAAAGTCTCACCATTATTTGATATTGTGGCCAGAACAGGATATTTGACATCGTAAACAAAGTGATAAGGCACATAGCAGAACCCAAGAACTCCTAACCCTTGTTGATTTCCAATAGGCTGCGCTATCAATAAATCCCCTTGGGTAGGATTGATTTCATAATCGCTTGGCCAGTTAGGAGCAGTAATGAATCTAACATTTTGGACAGGAGCATGAACTGTAAAATAATTAATATTATTACCGGTTCGTAAGGACATTATATTGTCTTGGATTGCCTGGCTTAAATTCGCAACAATATCATTTGCACTCCAAGTTAGAGGTGAACAAGTGATTTCAACTCCATCGACAGGAGCATAATTCCTTAGGACATCTACGGTATAATTTTCCAAGAATAAATTTGATTGTTCATAATTATATAATGTCAATGCAGACTTGTAAAGACTTCCTAACTCAGAATTAACTTGAACGTTATGACTGCTAACAAAGGCTGTATCATTTCCTTTATTCATATTAAGATTCATATTCAAAGTTACCTGAACCTGATTTTGATTTATTGTTACACTTGATGTTGGGTTTCCCATTTGTATTACAAAGTTCTGATCCGTGAAAGTTCCAAAATCGCAGTTCCTTGCATTTTTGTTTATATATTGCGCAAGTTGATTCTGCATATCTGATTGGGAAGGAACTTGCTGTTTTGCAATGTTATTCTCAGAGACATAATACCAGTAAGGAATAGGATTTCCCAAAAAATTAAGTTGCGAAGAAAAAGGCATATATGAAGAACCAGGTTCAAATTGAGGAAGGTAAATGTAACCTCCTTGACTTTCAAGAATATTTATTCCCGACAAAACATTATTTTGAAGGCAGGATAAAAAAGTATTATATGCCGGTTGAAATTCTTGTGGAATTTGTGTAGTTACGGGAAGGTTACTTCTGAAAATAAAAAAGAGAGCAACAGCAGCTAAAATAACAATCGCAATTATAATAAAAATAGTGACTTGTCCTCTTTTTGAAATTAGATTTAGATTTATCACCCTTTTAAAATCCATAAGACAAGGATGAGAAAGAGATATATAAATTTTAGTATTAATACTGATACTTGCTTAGTCTAATCTGGTTAATTCCGCCAAGAATTACCAAAATTCCACCAAGGAGGATTATCCATTTGTTAATGCTTGAGAAAAAACTTGGAAGAACAATGATATTAAGCGCATAATTTATAAAATATAATCCAAAGATTAGGTACAAAATAAACATCAGCCCCTTTGTTTTCGCCATAAAAGTTATTAAACACCTTGATTTAAATATTTTATGTCGGGTCCCATAGTCCAGTGGCTAAGATACATCCTTGACGTGGATGAGACCGCAGTCCGATTCTGCGTGGGACCATTTTATCAATATATTGTTGCATAAACGTTTGGTTTCATCTTTAAAAAAATTATTTCTTCCTCTCCTTTATTTTTCTAGAGATGAAATAGATTAAGAGGGACACCAAAAAAGAGCATAAAAGAGAACCAATAATTCCTCCTATAAAAAATGATGGTTCAAGGTTTACTAACTCTGAGATATTTTGTCCTTTCAGATTTGTAATAAGGATTAAAATAGCAATAACATAAAAATACCATTTTGAAAAAACTGCTTTTGAATAATCCTTGAATTTCATTTTAATTTATTAAATTAAGGAGATTTCCTCTTTAATTTCTTATATTTCACTAAATTATCAATTCCCCAGATTATTTCAACCATAGCAAATATACCTACCATAACGTTTAATTTTAGAAGAGTCCCTGCAAAAATAAAAATAATTCCTGTAGCAATTAATCCAATTCCCCAATATTTTAATGATTTGAGACGAGCGGAAGTAATTTTTTCGGGTTTCCCTTCCAAGAATTTTTTCCAACTTTTAAAAATCCCCATCTTAATCCTTTTTAATAACCAGTTCTTTTCCCTTTACTTCGGCTTTGAGTTCTTGTCCTGTTTTCCAATTCAACTCTTCAAGAAGTTTATTAGGGATAACAACCCAAGATTTTTCATATTCCGTATCCCCTACTTTTCGGCTCACCTGTTTCTGCAATCTCATTAATATATTAGATACCTATTATTTAAATACTTTTGGGTGCCTAATAATATATATGTTTAGATACCTAAATGCTTATAAAGGTTAGATACCTAATTATAATATGGAAACAGAAGTAAAATGTAGATACTGCAAATCTTCAAACTCTATAAAGTGGGGTTTTAGGAAAACAGAGAATAGAGGAAGAATACAAAAATATTTTTGCCGAGATTGTAATAAATATTTCACAGAAGATAACGGCTTTTACAGAATGAGAAATGCCCCTGAAAAAATTACTCTATGTCTTGACTTATTTTATAGAGGCGTTAGCACAAGACAGATACAGAGCCATCTACAAGCATTTTATCCTCACAATTCTGATTATAGCACGATTTACAGATGGGTTGTAAAGTATGCAGATATGATTAGCAAATTTACAGACAAACTTAAAATAAAGGTAGGAAAAGAAATGCAAATTGATGAGGTAGAAATAGGAGCAAGAAAAAGCCAGTATCACGGATGGCTCATAGATAGCATAGACACCGATACAAGATATATGGTGGCTTCTGGGTTCAAGAAGAAAAGAGATTTAGAAGAAGCAAAAGAGATTTTACAGAATGCAAAGGACAAAACAGGAAACCAGTTTGAAGTCATAACCTCTGATGGATGGTTGGCTTATCCAAAGGCAATTCAGAAAGTCTGGAAATATAATCAAAAAGCATTAAATTACACTATAAAACATAATGTAGTAAATGCTTCTCATGGTGGTGGTTTCAATTATAAGATTGAGAGAATGCACAATTCAATAAGACAAAGAATTAAAATTTGTCGTGGTTTTCACGGCTCAACTTCTTCGGCTAATACCTTAATGAAAGGATATGAAATTTATTATAACTTCATTAGGAAGCATTTGGCTTTGGGAAAGACGCCAAGCGAATTAGCCACCGATATTAATTTGAGTGGGAATAGATGGTTGGGATTGATTAACATTAGTTCCAATATATCTAAAGAAAATAAAAGCAAGGATTAATACCATAAATCCAATTGCTATTGCAAGAAATTGTGAAGAGGGTAAAGATTTTATTTTATCCTTGAATATAAAAAAGAAAACTAATAAGATTAAAAACATAAAACCAAAAATCTTATCTCCTGCAGGTAAATCCTTTATCAAAGAAAAAAATTTATTTAATAAATTTTCTGAAGGATTAGATTTAGTAAAATTTTTAGTATTATATCTTAAGGTTTTATTTGGAGAAATCATAATCTATTTTCTCACCAATTTTATTACTCCCAAGAATATTATGACTATTGAAGCAATTCCATAGATTAACCCAAAGACTATTGTTATCAAAGAATTAACATTAGGCATAAATATGGAAGGATATAATGGAATAGACACAGAAAATAAGATAACTCCAATTAAGATATAGACTATTCCAAGTGTGTTTCCATTCATTATATAATACTTCTTTTTATCCTTAAATTCCTTTTCTTTTTCTTCTTTCAAGATAAATTTTTAAAGGTTAGGTATCTATATGATATATGAATAAAAGAGGAAAATCCTCCGAGTTGGGTGGTATCTGGGGATTGATTGGATTAGTTGTTGTAGGCATACTACTTCTTGGAGTTGGTGGTTCAGATACAAGTGGGTTATTATCTCCTATTGGTTTTTTCTTTCTCATTCTTGGCGGTATAGGTATTGTCATTTTCTTTATCAAAATGGCTAAAGGATAATTTGAATAAAATAAAGCAACAAAGCACCACAACTTAAACCAATTCCAAATCCACACAAGAAAATAAATTTAGTTCTTTTATTTATCATAGAAACTTAACATTTTTTCAACTTTATAGGTTTAATCGGCGAACATTCGTTGACTCTTCGCTGATTAAATTTATAAAAGCGTTTTAAACAAAGTTGAAACCTTCAAACCTCCTTTCAGAAGTTTGAGGTTCGGAAATTGAAGCCCCCAAACGTTTATGCAACAATATATTTTATCAACAAGTTTTAAAAAGCCAAATTTTCTTTTCCAAACATGAAAATCCCAAAGAAAACTAAAAGATATTGTCCACATTGTAAAAAGCAAACGGAACAAAAGGTTAAGCTAGTTTCAACAGGGGCAAAGAGGGGAACCTTAACAAGAGGATCAATTTCAAGAGCAAAGAAAAAGAGGGAGAGGAGTAGGAATTGGAAATAAGGGGAAATGGGGATCTAAACCAGCAGTCAGCAAATTCAAAAGAAAATCCAAAACAACTAAAAAAACAAATATAATGTATACCTGTTCTGTATGCGGAAAATCCAAATACCAGAAAAAAGGAATAAGAGCAGGAAAACAAACACAAGAATAAAATGGCACAAGCAAAAAGAAAGAAAAGATTTTTTGAAGTTGATGTTCCTTTGATAAGAAAAGAGACTCATCTACAAGCATATGAACCAGAAGAAATTGAAGGAAAAACTATCAAGTACGATTTAACACGACTTCTCAAAGGAAAAAACGTAATCTTGTATCTAAAAGTCAGAAAGCAAGATGATCGATTTGTTGCATTTCCTACTAAAATAGAAACAATTCATTCATCCTTAAGCAGGGTAGTAAGAAGAGGTACAGATTACGTTGAAGACTCTTTTTTAATCGATTGCAAAGATTATCAATTGAGGGTAAAACCATTCATGATAACAAGAAGAAAAGTTCATAAGTCAATAAGAAAAGCTTTGAGAAATAAGGCAAAAGAAGAATTGATTAATGAAATAAAAGACAAAAAAGCTGAAACCATTTTTGAAGAATTATTAAAAAACCAGATTCAAAAAAATCTAAGTCTTAAATTGAAGAAAATTTATCCCTTGTCTGCCTGTGAGATAAGAATTCTTGAGGTCAAAAAGTTGCTTGTTTCTGAAGAAAGAAAATAATTTTTATGAAAAAGATAATTTATGGGTTAATTGGAATTTCGGTTATGTTCATCTTATTCGTCATTATTCATCTTTCAACAGTAAATAATAACCAAGCAGAAAATCTTACTTATTCAGTTTCAAATGCATCCTATCAAAATAAAGCTGCGGATATTCCTCTTATAGATCCCATAAATAAGACATTTTTGACATATTCAAATCAGCTTGGTCAAATGAAACTAACTCTTTATGGAAGTATCTATGATTATTTTACAAATGAGTCCAGACCACCTATTACAACTGAAGGATATTACGATTACAAAGAATTTCTATCAAATTCTAACGATGACGGAGTTATACAAGAAATTGTAAATCAGGCTCTTATCGCTTCAAATAATGATAGTGTTGCTGCAGTTAGTATTTTAATTCCCTTAGTTCAAAATATTCCTTACGATTATAATACGAGTATTGATAATGTCACCTATCGAAAATATCCCTATGAGACTCTTTATACAGACACCGGAGTTTGTGATGAAAAATCAGTCTTATTAGATAAACTTTTAGAGAAGTTAGGTTATGGTATAGCGCTTTTTGATTATCCTCAAATGGATCACATGACTGCGGCGATACAATGTCCTCTTAATGAAAGCAATTATGGAAGTGGGTACTGTGCTATTGAAACAACCGGTGCTTATCCAGTGGGAGAAATAAGTCTTTTTTATGGTAATAGTTGGAATGAAAGGGTAAGTTCACAAAATGCCATTCCGACAGTGATAGTTATTGATGAAGGAGAAACTTATCCCTTTGTTAATCATCCTTTTTAATCTAAAAAGCCTCTAGAGGGATTTGAACCCCCGACCCCCAGTTTACAAAACTGATGCTCTGCCACTGAGCTATAGAGGCATGATAATATTCAGAAAAATAGTCTATTTAAAAGATTTCTTATTGTCTTAATCTAACTTTACAGCAGTTCCATAAGCTAGAATTTCAGAAGTGTTCTTTAACACAGAGGAAGCATCAAATCTCATTGCAATTATTCCATCTGCACCCATGTCAATTGCTTTATGTACCATTCTATTATAAGCCTCGTCTCTTGATTGATTTACCAATTCTGTAAAAGTTCCTATTTCACCGCCGACAATAGTCTTGAATCCTGCCATGATGTCTCTTCCAATATTCCTGCTTCGAACAGTATTTCCTCGGACAACTCCAAGAATCTTTTTGACCTTTCTTCCAGGGATATCATTCATAGTCGTAACAATAATATTTTTCGTGATTATCTCTTTTTCATTCCCCGCAATCTTGTTCTCTTTCTTATTTGATAAAATGACAATTCCAAGAATCAGGGATATAAGACTTGCTGCAGATATCAAATAATTTCCAGAAGTTAAAATGTATACCACAAGTCCCAATCCTAAAAGGACAAATAAAATTCCCGTAACTATTCGGGGTATATCTCTCATAAATTATTGATTGATCTTCTTAATATAAACTTATTGCTCTTCAACTTTCTCCGCCTTATCATCGTCAACTAAAATCCTCGCAATTTGATGAGGCAAATTTGCAATCTGTCCTTTCTTGAAACCACCCATCATTTCCCCATCCGGTCCTAAAAATTCCTCAACATCAATTTTGAAGACAACCATATCATTTTTTAGGGCTTCATTCTTAGCCCCATTAAAGAGCCCATTAAATTTTTTATCAGAAGTGTCAATGCATTTCATTAACTCTTCAAAAAGCTCTTTTTCAAAATCAAGCATATTCTCGAAATCCCTTTTTGAGATTCCTGTTTCGGAGGCGATTAGGACCAGATTCAGGATTTTTTTTCTTCTTATTCGTTTAAGTTCATTAAAAAGCACAACAGCCGTTTCAAACTGCTTTTTCGTCTTTGTAATCATATCTGAAAAAGCATCATCTTCTTTGGAAGACATTTCTTTCTTTTCTTTTAGATATTCCGCAACACTTGGAATAAAATTTTTAGGCAAAACCTGTAATTGCTCAGAATATCTTTCCTTTTTTGCCGCTTCATAAATCTCATTGTAAGTAATCATTTCTATAAAAAAGGGTCAGTGTTTTTAAGAATTATTATTAAATCTGGAAATTATTTCAGAAATCCAACCTTTTCAAGCATTTCTCCCCCAATCATCCTTCCAAGGCTGCCTTTTCTTGCTTCCCTTTCAGAAAATTTCTTTCCGGCTATTTTATTCTTCACATTTGATTTCCCCTTAAAAGAAAATCTTTTCTCAATTTTAGGGATAGATTGATTATAAAATAACACTGGAACAGGATCCGCAGAGTGTTTCTTCAGTTTGCAAGGAGTGGAATGATCTGCAGTTACAACAACCTTAATATTATTAGGGGGCGCAAATTCTCTTAGAAATTTAAACAGAGTTTTATCAAGATATTCTAACATTGCAATTTTATCTAAAGGCTTGCCATCATGTCCCGGCAAATCTGTTTCCTTTATATGAACATAAGCGTAATCAAATTTATTCTTGTTTCTTCTTAAAACTTTGATTGAGAAATTGCATGCTTTTTTTAAGCCATCATAGAGATTTTCGTAAACATCCAACCCTTTTAATTTAGGATAATCAAAGGAGAAGACTTTCATACCACTAAGTTGCGAAAATCCTTTTTCAAGAGGCATATAAGCTACAGAAAGCCATTTATTGTATAATTTCAATTTGGGAACATCAATCCCCGGTCCCGCTGCGCTGCCTGGAGACGGAGCCGGACCGCCGCCCGGCTTCCGCGATTGGACTCAGGGCGTTGCTGCTCGGCACTCCGCGGGCTTCGGAATGGACCCTCGAAATGCGGGCCGCCTGGTGGAAGGATTACGAAACCCAGCTCCTGGCCGCGACGCCTTCCGAAACCGCCGTTCCCAGCGACATCACCGTCAGCATCGATTTCGCCAGCCGGATCCAGCAGCCCTGACAGACGCCGGAGGGCGCTTTCGCAGCCGCAGATGTGAAACTGCCGATGGCCGCGCTTTTGGATAAACCCGCGAATT
>CAVZZS010000005.1:0-3925 GCA_963779925.1 uncultured Nanoarchaeota archaeon
GAAAAATTCTACGCAAAAATATATAAACTCAGAATTTTCCTTATTTTCAGAAAAAAGAGGAAACAGTAAATTATATTAGATTAAGAAATCTAGAGATTAAAATTAATATGGAAGTATGCACAGTCAGCGGTTATGACGAAGTAGGAAAAAATATGACCGCCGTGAAAATCGGAGAAGATGTTTTCATTTTCGATGCCGGAATTCATCTGCCTGCCCTTGTTGAACTGCAGGAGAAAGACAAAGACGACACGGATAATGAGCCTTATTCTGAAGCAGAATTAAGACAAGTCGGAGCTCTGCCGGATGATGAAGCTCTTGATAAGATCGGCTGGAGAGACAAGGTCCGCGCGATAATAATCGGGCATTCGCACTTGGACCATATAGGCGCGGTCCCTTATATCGCCCACAGATATCCCAATGCAAAAATACTTGGAAGCCCGTTCACAATGGAATTCCTGCAGACAACATTGAGAAATGAAAAGATTCATCTTAGAAATCAGATAATAAAAGTCAATGAAAATGCCACATATACGATAAGGGGAAAGAGCGGCGATTATAAAATCGAGCTTGTTCATGCAACCCACTCGACGCTGCAGTGTGTTTTCATAGCGCTTCATTCAAGGGAAGGAACTTTCTTTTATGCTCTTGATTTCAAATTTGACAATCATCCGGTGATTGGAAACCCTCCAAATTATCAGAGGCTTAAGGAGCTTGGAAGGAAGGGGGTTAATGTTCTAGTCGTTGATTCGCTTTATTCCGGAACTGAAAAGCGGACTCCAAGCGAGAGAATAGCAAGAGACCTGATTGAAGATGCAATTAAAGTCGTTGATAGAAAATCAGCTCTTATTATCTCGACATTTTCTTCTCATATTGCAAGATTGCAGAGCATAGTTGAATTTGGAAAGAAAACAGGAAGGGAGATTGTATTCCTTGGAAGAAGCCTTGACAGGTACATGACTTGCGCGATAAATGTCAGGCAATGTTCATTCAGAAAAAGTGTCAGGATCTTCAAATATAAAAAGCAGATAAATGCCCTGCTTAGGAAAATAGATAAGAACAGATCAAAATATTTGATTGTCTGCACAGGACATCAGGCAGAGCCAAGTTCTGTTCTTGATCGAATTGTAAATGATGAAACTCCATTCAGATTTAGGGCAGATGACAGCGTGATATTCTCATCCAGCATTATCCCGACGCCAGTTAATATAAAGGCCAGGGAAGAAATGGACAAGAAATTGAAAAAGAAAGGGGTAAGAATCCAGTCGGATATTCACGTTTCGGGTCATGGCTCAAGAGAAGATCTGAGGGATTTGCTTGAAATGCTGAAGCCTAAGCATATTGTCCCGGCTCATGGAGAGCATCGTTTGACCTCTTCAATGGTTGAATTATCTTCAGAATTGGGATATAAGCCAAATCAGAATGTTCATCTGTCTTCTAATGGGAAAGTATTAAAATTCTGAATCCCAGTAAATGACATGGTTAATAATGATATTCTTGGCGGCTTGAAATCCGCTCTTACAAGGGGATATAATCTTGAAGAGGCCATGCTTTCTTTTTTTAATGCCGGATACAAGAGGGAAGAAATCGAAGAAGCAGCAAGGACATTGCAGTCGGCAATGGCAAATCAGCCTTCAATGCAATTGCAGCATCCTGAGCAGACATGGACAAATAAAATTCAGGCTCCGATAAAACCGGGAATTAAGACAAAAGCTCCTCTCAGCCCGATTCAGGCTCCGGGAATTTCCGGGCCGATACAGATACAGGTTCCAATGGGACAAAAAGTTATCGTTGAAGAAATGGGTGAAAACCCGATTATTGAGGGAGGAGAAAAAGCAGCCAATTCAGGTTAGGCAGAGGGTAGTCGGTAGAGCTTCTGCTTATACAAATCGCCCTAGTCCTAGAATAAAAACAATAACTATAATTCTTGTAGTTTTATTGGCTATCTTGCTTGGAATATTGGGGCTGATGTATTTATTCAAAAGCCAGATAATTGCTTTCTTCAATAGCGTGTTTTCAAATGCCTGAAATCTATCAACCAGACGAGGATTCTCTTTTTCTGAGTGAATTCATTCCGAAAGAAGTCCAGAGAATAAAACCGGATAAAATATTGGACATGGGGGCCGGCTCGGGAATCCAGGCACAAATATCTCTGGAAGCCGGATTTGACAAAGATCTGACATTGGCGGATATAAATTCCGAAGCAATCGAGCACCTAAAGATAAAATTTCCAGATGCCCGGACCGTTGAATCCAATTTATTTCACAACTTGGAAGACAAATATGATCTGATAATTTTTAATCCCCCTTATTTGCCTGAACATAGGTTCGATAAAAAGCCAGACACTTCAGGAGGAGAGAAGGGCAGCGAGGTAATTAATAGGTTCCTTAAGGATGCAAAAAATAATCTTGCGGAGAATGGGGAGATACTGATATTGACTAGCAGTTTTACAAAGGGCATTGATTGGCTGGATTACAATAAAGTCCTATTGGGAAAAAAGAGGATTTTTTTCGAAGAGCTTTATGTCTGGAGACTAACTCTTAAAGAAAATGGAGTTTAAGATATGTATCATCTAATAAAATAAAATTTAAAAGGAACTCAAATAATCTGCTATTATGCTAGCTGAACAATTAGAGTTTAAGGTAACTTCGGAATGGGAAAAGTTCGCAAGAGAATCTTCTTGGGCTGTTTTTATTCCTGAATTGGCAAAAGATGAAAATGGGCAAGAGTATTTGAGGAAAAGAGGAAGTTCTTTAGTCTACAAAGCAAACGGAGACGGATATTTATGCGCTTCTTGCAATTCTGAAATTCAGGAAGCTAATGTAGCTCATCCGATTTGGGACGGTCCTTTTCCAATGTCTGGTTCAGGGAATGTTCATATAGAGCCAGTTCCATATTGCCCTAAATGCGAACAAAGGCCTAAGCTCAATGGTTCTCCGATTCAAAAGTTGTCTTTATTGTAGCTCTAAAAAGCAGGTATAATTGAGCACAATCAATTTTATATACATCTTAATTCTCAGAAAAATATCTTCTAAATCATATTCACGAGGCAAAAAATGGTAAAATTCGCGCATATAGCTGATGTGCATCTTGGAGGTTGGAAGCAGCAGCCATTGCAGGATCTGAATTTCAGGTCGTTTGAAATGGCGCTTGAG
Organism: uncultured Nanoarchaeota archaeon; assembly: GCA_963779925.1. Lineage (GTDB taxonomy): Archaea > Nanobdellota > Nanobdellia > Pacearchaeales > GW2011-AR1 > JAKLIN01. Next base: position 3,153 of record CAVZZS010000005.1, read on the forward strand.
ATGTCCATAAAGGAAAAAGTCAATTTTGTCCTTATTGCAGGAGATTTGTTTGATACTGCTTATCCCCCTATTGAAACACTAAAGAGGACATTTCTCGAATTCAGGAAATTGAAGGAGGCGCAAGATTCCCTGCTTCATTATAGCGGGAAGCCATGATTATTCGGTTTCCGGAAAAACTTTTCTGGATGTGCTGGAAAAAGCCGGATTCTGCAAGAATGTTGCGGACTTTGAAGAAAAGGACGGCAAGATAATCCTGAATCCGACAGTCTATGAAGGGGTTGCAATATATGGCTATCCAGGAAAGAGATCCAGCCTGGAAATTCCCGATTTAAGAAAAGTGAAATTCAATGATGCTCCCGGGATGTTCAAAATTTTCATGCTGCATACGACCATTGACAAAGCCAAGGGCAATATACCGATGGATGCAATAGAAACAGATTTGTCTGCCGAAGGCAGACGATTATGCCCTGGGGCATTTGCATATAGATTATGAAAAGAATGGATTTCGTTTATGCCGGGCCTGTCTTTCCGAATAATTTCCCAGAGCTTGCGGATTTGCAAAAGGGGGATTCTACATAGTCGATATTGAATCAAAGAAGCCATTAAAGAGAATTGATTTGAAAATAAAAGATGTTGTCGTAGTCAATTTGAAAATAAAGGATATCTCAAGCCACAGATGTGCATCTTTACGAATTCGATACAAGAGATTTGAATGATATAATCGTCCTGTATAAAAATAGCAATACTAAGTTTAACCAATAAATTATAACACG
>CAVZZS010000006.1:0-11479 GCA_963779925.1 uncultured Nanoarchaeota archaeon
GGCAAGATTGATGTCGGAAAACCCGACTCAAACTGGCGTTCTGCCGGTCTCCGATGTCCGCGCGCGCTTGCGAGATCGCCGCGAAGGCGCAACCTCCACGCTGGGCGTGCTTCGGCGGGCCGAGCACGGTGTGGTGTTCTTCGGCAAACTGCCCATTGCGAAGCTATAAAATGGGATATAAGGACCTCTCAGTCCTATGCTGTGCCGAAATTTGCGTCAAACTGTGAAAAATCTCTGTTCAAATGCGATCTGGATGTACGCTCGATATGTGGAGGCGTTCTTGTGGTGTACCCGTTGTCTCGATGGTCGCCTGCAACCTGGCTTCCTGCGTACTCCGGTATTCATAATTTCTTTAGCATCTTTAAGAAAATTTTTCTCATCTTCCTTTATACCCCCTGCAATAACTATTTTGGCCTTACCTGCCACTTTAACGGCCCAGATTAGATCTTTTACATTACCGTCATATTTCATTTTTATGATATCCGCACCAATCTCAAGACCGGTTCTAGCAGCATAAGCCATTAATTCTTTATTCGTTTTTTTCTCAATGCTCTTTCCTCTAGGGTAAATCCATGCAATAACGGGTAATCCAATCTTATGAGCTTCTTCTTCAATTCCATCGAATTCTTTTAACATTACAGACTCATATCTGCTTCCAATATAGATTGTGTAACCAACAGCCACTGCCCCTAGTTTCAGTGCTTCTTTTATTGTGCACAATTGCCTAGAAACAGGTTCTCCTTGAAATAAACTTGTCTTCCCATTAAGTTTGACTATCAGGGGAATTTTTGATTTCTTTATCTGGCTATTATATTTTTCAGCAATTCCTTTTTGCAGAATGAGCGCATTATATTTTCCTTTTTTTGCAATATCTATTATATAATCGGGGTCTACATCTTTATCATTAAAATCTTCGGGGCCATGCTCTAATCCATGATCATATGCAAGAAACATAGCCTTATTATTTTGGAGAATCCTATTAAATTTGGTTTTCATTTGACAAGATTTTCTGGTTTATTGCTTAGAGCAAATTTAATGTCATCAATTGTGACATCGAGAATTCTTTGTAGAGCTTCCTTTGTATTGAATGCATTATGGGGTGTAACAATTACATTGTCATGTTCAAGAAGGATATTCTCTTCCAATGCAGATTTTAACTCTTCACGAGAATGTTTCTTAGACAATAACTCTCTTTCATCCTTAATCAACTCTTCTTCTTCAAGAACATCCAAACCAGCTCCAGAAAGTATGTTTTTATCCAATGCGCTTATTATGGCTTCGGTCTCAAGTACTCCCCCTCGAGAAGTATTAATTAAAATAGAACCCTTTTTTATAAGAGAGATATTCTTCTTATTAATCATATACTTTGTTGCAGGAGTTAATGGAACATGAAAGGTGATTATATCTGAATTTTTTAGTAGAGAATTAAAGTCTACATATTTGAAACCGATCTTTTTTGCAAGCTTAATATCTTTTATTTTTGTATAAACAATAATTTTCATCCCAAATCCTTTTGCAATTTCTGCAACATGCGTCCCAATTTCTCCTAGTCCAACAATTCCCAAAATTTTATCTTTCAAATCCGTCCCCCTTAATCCTTCTAAATCAAAATTAAGGTTTCTAACTCTCTCATTGCTTTTAACAATTTTCCTTGTAAGACTTAGCATTAATGCAAAAGTATATTCGGCAACAGTATTACTGCCATATCTAGGAACATTATAGACTTTGATATTTTTTTCATTACAAGATTTAATATCAATATGATCAAACCCTGTAGATCTTGTTATTATTGCTTTGACTTTTTTTAATTCTGAAATTAAATCCTTAGTTATATTAGAATAAATAAAGATAGAGATTATATCAAAATCTTTTACATCCCCAACATTTTTTTTATTGAGTTCTCCGTCAAAAAAAGAGAGTTTATGATTTTTCAAATTCTTTTTTATATATTCTCTTTCCCATTCTTCATTCATTTCAAAAAAAGCTATTTTCATTTTAGTCTCCTTTTTATCAAGCCGATTTTGGCCCCTTGATGTTTTATTACCGATTCACTTTCTTCTACTCCGAGTTTCAGGCTTTCTTCTATTGACTTTCCGATAATTTGACCTGCAACAAATCCTGAGGCAAAGGCATCTCCTGCACCCGTTCTTTCTATTACTTTCAAATTATGGGGTATTATGGAGTAGTATTTCTCTCCATCAAAAGCAATAACTTCTTTGTCTCGATTTGTTATAACTATAATTTTGGGTCCTAGTTTTCTTAGGCCAGAAAGCAGATTCTTGCCTTTTGTAAGCATACTCGCCTCTTCATGATTTAATATCAAAATATCACAAATCTTCAAAAGTTCATTGAGATTTTCGCGTTTTATTAGATACTCGCTGGGATTAAATGCAATTTTAACATTCTTTTTATGCAAAATTTTCGCAAGTTTCTTTTGCGTTTCGAAACTCTCCCCCAACAAAGAAGAAAAATAAATCCATTTAGTTTTGATTAAATTTGATTTTAAATCTGAAAATTTGATATTATCATTAATGCCTTTATATGTTAAAATAGTCCTATCATTCTCTTTACTATCTAAGATTATGGAATAACCGCCCAAAACCTCTGAATTATTTTCAAATTTAGTCAATAATTCGATATTTTCCACTTTTAACATACCTAAAATCTTTTTTCCCCCGAAATCTGAATCAAGCTTTCCTATATAACCTGTTTTGAAATTAAATCTAGAAAATGCAACAGCTGTATTTGTTCCTCCGCCACCGATATTAAATTTTAAGTTATTAATCAAAATTTTGCTTCCGATGGGATAAGCTAGAAATTTGCCTTGGTCCTTTATATCTGTATTGACGAAAATATCTACTACTGCAGAACCAAAAGTGATTATATCAAACATTTTTCCTCTTTGGTTAACAAAGTTTTGCAAAATTAAAAACCTTTGCTTATTGTAAATTTAATGCAACCAAACCCGGTAATTTTTCTCCGGCAAGATATTGCAATAAGGCTCCGCCAGAAAGGCTGATATATCCGAATTTCTTTTTGGAGATTTTAGATTTTGCAATAGCATCACTCAATTGCCCTCCGCCAAGAAGGGAAAATGCTTTGCTTTTAGATATAGCATCAAGCAGGACAAAAGTTCCTTTGAAAAATTTATTATCGGAATAGAACCCGGCCGGTCCTTTCATATATATCGATTTAGCTTTTTTTATTTCTTGAATATATTTTTTCTGAGTATTCTTACCAATATCATAAATTTCATATTTGCTTGGAAACTCAGTAAGCGGAAGTTCCCTTCTTTTTCCATTCTGGTTAACCGCAAAGTCGACAGGAGTATCTACGAGATCTTTCATTGATTTTAACTTGGTCATCAATTTTTTCAGAGAAGAATCGTAATCAGCGATATTATTCTTAAGATATAAGTTCTGTGCACCAAGATTTTTCCCTTTTGCGATAACGCACATTTGCCCAAATAATCCGCATGATAAAACTTTATTTTTTTTCAATAGCATAATATTATCTTCGGGCTTTGCACCAGCTAATATGTATAAACAATCCTTAAGGTTAATTTTTTTCAATGCATTAATTTCTCTCTCAAGAAGAGGGCCTGGAAAACTTTTCATGTATTTTGGAAAACTTACAACTGATGCTTGATCCCTGTGGCATACCGAAAAGGCGTCATTGACATAAATATCGCACCATTTAGACAATTTTATAATAAATGGATTTTTCCCCATATCAAATTCATCTTTTAATTTTCTTATATTATCAAGTAACAAAACTTCTCCAGGTTTCAAATCTTTGATTGCCTTTTCCGATTTTCTTCCGATAATATCTGGGATAAATTTTACTTTTACAAATTTATTGAGAAGTTTGGCATGCTGCTTCAGTGAAGTAAAATCTTTTTCGCCAGGTCGGCCTTGGTGAGCAATGATAACAATCTTTGCTTTCTTATTTTTAAGTAGCTTAATAGAATCCGCGCTCTCCTTTATCCTCTCAGACATAAGCACTTTTCCGTTAATAACATCTGAATTCAAATCTTCTCTTAATAGAATAATTTTATTCTTAATATCTGTATCTAATATAGAATTCATGAATAAATTACCCTAGCTTTTTAACGAATTCTGCTAATCTATGAGAATAACCAAACTCATTGTCATACCAGGCCAAAACTTTCACCATATTGCCCATAGCCATAGTTGATAATCCGTCAACAATAGAAGAGTGCTTATCTCCAATAATATCTGTGGAAACAATTTCATCTTCGGTATATCCAAGAATTCCTTTCATACTGCCAGAGGCAGCTTTCTTCAAGACATTATTAACTTGCTCAACAGTAACATTCTTTTCAAGTTCAGCAACAAAATCAACAATGCTCCCGCTTGGAACGGGGACTCTTAATGCCAATCCCATTAATTTACCTTTTAGTTTTGGAATGACTTCTATAACTGCATCAGTAGCTCCAGAATTGGTAGGAACAATATTTATCGCTGCAGCCCTGCCACGTCTCATTTTTTTATGAGGTGCATCAACCAAATCTTGATCAGAAGTATAAGCATGCGCCGTGGTCATAAAACCTTTTCTTATTCCGAAGTTATCTTCAAGAACTCTTGCTACTGGCGCCAATCCATTAGTGGTACAACTTGCCATTGATAATATTTTATGACTGTCTTTCAAAACATTATCATTAACGCCGCAAACAATTGTAGCATCAGGATTCTTTGCTGGTGCAGATATAACTACTCTCTTAGCCCCCGCTTTAAGATGTTTACTTGCATTTTCTCTATCTGTAAAAAATCCAGTAGATTCAATTACAACATCAATGCCCAGTTTTTTCCAGGGGAGATTTGCAGGATCTTTTTCTGCAAAAACTAATATCTTCTTATTTCCAATCTTTATGAAATCCTTGCCTACTTCCACAGTCTTATCATATCTTCCATAAACAGAATCATACTTAATCAAATAAGCTAAAGTTTTAGGATCAGTTAAATCATTAATAGCAATAAAATTTACTCCTTCATCTAAGCCACTTTTAAGAACAAGTCTACCAATTCTGCCCAATCCATTAATCGCGACTTTCATTTTTCCTCTTTCCTTATTATAAAATCTAAGTTATATTATAAACTTTACTCAATCCATATTTAGATTCTAGCTGCTTAAATTCATATGATGAAAAAGGATCAAGGCCATTTTTGTTTATAATACTAGTTAATGTTTGGGCATCATTATACTCGTACATCCCTTCTGGCAAAGAAATCCCATTAGAAATCAGGACTATTTCTGGTGAAGAAGTCAAAGTAATTCCGCCAGCATAGAGTAAAGAACTATCCGAAATTATTGCTGGCCCACTCGTTTCAACAAAACAATATCCTGTTCCGTTTAGACTATTTTGTACAGGACATTTTATCCCAAGTGCTTCATGGTTTTCTTGCGGGTAATAAAATAAAGCTACGCCATAACCTAAATCCTTCAGAATAGATGCAAGCAATTCTGATTTCTCCCCGCATAATCCCATATTATCATATAAAACCTCATAGGGATATCTTGAATAATCAACCGGGTTACCTCCAAAAACAACAGTTTTCCCAGAAGGACCCCAACGAATATTTTGGACAAGGCTAATTGCAATTCGCGCTTGATCTGTTTTATCATTTGGAGCAAGATTCTCAATATCTTTTATTAAGGGCATGAGCAAAGCATCTTGATTAGGTTCATCAATTCTCATCAATTTAAAATCGGTTCTTAATGGTTGCTGTCCATCTGTATAAACAATTGATTCTGGAAGCGTTGAAAGGTAAGTAACTAATCCTTGATATGCAATGAAGTTTACACTCCCATTCGTGCCATCAAGAACGTAACTCAAATTAAGAGATTTTAAACCTGATTGGTATTTAGAAACACAATCTATTCCCTGTCTGGTTAATACATCAGGGCAACCACAAGACAATACATTCTTCGTTAGTATTCCTGTATAGCAATAATATGGCTTATCCAAAGAACAGGTATTATAAAAAGTTCCATCACCACAAGTCGGAACAGTTTGGAAATTTGAATTAGATTTTGAAGTAGTAAAAACAAATAGAATAATAATTCCTAAAATGATAATGATAATAAATGAAAATAAAAACAATTTTAATTTTCGGTTTGATGAAGAAAGATTTTTTGTTCTCTTTTTTAGCCAGTCTAACATAAGTGAAACAATCAAAAGAATTATAAAAATCTATCTAATTATTCAAGATACAATGCAGGTTTCCCAGGCTTAGCTCGTTTAGATTTATCTTGCGGATCATATTTCTCTTTATCATTTACCAAATAAATTTTAACTTTTAATTGTGTTTTTTTCTCTAATGTTTCAATACTCTCTTCTAATAATTTCTTTTCATTGGGGATAATATAAACATAAACTGTTTCTGCCTTTTTCTTTTCTTTTAAAAATAAATTCTGTATAGAATTGATATCGTCTGCAAGTTTTTCTACAGCCTTTTCTTCTCTTTCAAGATTTTCATTTATTTTATTTTTTTCAAATTCAGGCCATTTTGCATTTGAAATGAACCCTTTATTTCCAAGCTTCTCCCAAAATTCTTCTGCAATATGTGGGCAGAAAGGCTGAAGCAATTTCAAGAAACTTTCAAGAACGGCTCTACTTGTTTTTTCGGGCAAAGAATTAAATAAATTCCTAAGTTCAATAATTGCATAATTATATTTGAGATTTTCAACATATTCTGTAATATTTTTGATAGATTTATTCAATTTGCTTTCGGTCTTTTCATCTATTTTTGAAAATCCTTTCATGTTATCAAAATAAAAAAATACTTTTCTTATAAATTTAAAATTCCCATTTAGGACATTTTCATCCCAATTAGTATCTTTATCTGGTGAGGAGAAAGAAACCAAAGCCAACCTCAATGCATCTGCCCCATATTTCTCAATCATATCTAAGGGATTTACAACATTCCCTCTAGACTTTGACATTACAAAGCCATCTTCTCCATGAATCATTCCTTGATTGAACAGTCTTGTAAAGGGTTCATCAGTTTCAATAAAATCCAAATCCCTGAGAGCTTTCGTAAAAAATCTTGCATACATCAAATGCATCACTGCATGTTCCGCTCCGCCAGTATAAAAATCGACAGGCATCCAATAGTTTATTTTTTCAAATTCAAATGGCTTTTTTGAATTTGTTGAATCACAGAATCTCAAAAAATACCAACTTGAGTCAAAGAAAGTATCCATTGTATCTGTTTCACGTCTTGCCTTTTTCCCACAGTTTGGGCATTTTACATTGACAAAATCTTTATTCGTTTCAAGAGGATTTCCTATTCCGAATTTTACTTTTTCAGGAAGCAAAACTGGAAGATTCTTTTCAGGTATGCTAACCATCCCACAATCATCGCAATAGATTATGGGGATTGGCGTACCCCAATATCTCTGTCTGCTAATCAACCAGTCTCTCATCTTAAATTGAACCTGTCTTTTTCCGAGTTTCTTTTTCTCAAGGTATTTTACAATTTCTCTCATAGCTTTCTTGTTTTCCATTCCATTAAATTCTCCAGAATTCATAAGCTCACCATCACCTTCATAAGCACTTTCAAGTTGTCCATTTCTTTCATAAACTTCTGCATCTTTTGGTTCAATAACAACTTTCATAGGAATATTATATCGAACTGCAAAATCAAAATCTCTCTTGTCATGAGCAGGCACAGCCATAACCATTCCGCTTCCATAATCTGCTATGACAAAATTTCCGGCATAAATTGGAACCTTATCTTTTGTAATTGGATTTATTGCATAGCTTCCAGTAAAAACCCCTTCTTTTTCCATTTTGTCAATGTCTTCCTGTTTGAATGATTTCAATTTCTTCAGGAATTTTGCAACTTCTTTTTCTTGGTCATCTGTGACCAGCTCTATCAATCGGGGATGTTGAGCCGAAACAACGAGAAAGGTGACCCCATAAATTGTATCGGGGCGTGTGGTAAAAACAGGCCAGTTGTCAAAAAGTCCTTCGCTATCTTTTTCCCCATAATCTCCATGGATAATCTGGAAATAAATTTCAGCACCTTCGCTTCTTCCAATCCAATTTTTCTGCATAACTTTTATTGGTTCCGGCCAATTCAATTTTTCAGCCATTTCCAAAAGCTCTTCAGCATACTCTGTCGTTTTTATGAACCACTGTTCCAGTTGTTTTATTTCAACTTCGCTTTCTGGATGTCTCCAACAGCACCCATTTACAACCTGTTCATTCGCAAGAACGGTGTTGCATTTAGAACACCAGTTCACAGGAGCCTTTTTCTTATAGACCAATCCTTTTTCAAAAAGTTTAAGGAAAAAGAATTGATTCCATTTGTAATATTCCGGCTTGTGGGTCATAAGAACTCTTGTCCAATCATAGCTCAATCCAAGTAGTCTTTGCTGTTTAATGAAATTATTTATTGCCGTTTCAGTATACTTTTTGGGGTCTTCATGAGATTTTATTGCGGCATTCTCAGCAGGCAATCCAAAAGAATCATAACCCATAGGATGAAGAACATTAAATCCCTGCATTTTTTTAAATCTTGAATAAACATCTCCAATTGTATAATTAAAAGCATGCCCAATGTGTAATCCGCTAGAAGAGGGATAAGGAAACATTTCAAGGCAATAAAATTTCTCGCCCTTTCCTTCTTTGACTTCAAAGATTTTTTTGTCTTCCCATCGCTTCTGCCATTTTTTTTCTATTTTTTTGAAATCATATTCGCCCATTCTTTAAAATACCCTCAATAACTTTTAAATATTGCTGTTATCTTATCTTTAAATGGATAAAATCCGTGCTTATCTAATCGGAGAAATTGTCTCGAGTAATTCTTCTGAAGCATATTCTCTCTATGAGAAAAGTAATTTTGGAGAGAAGAAAGAGGATAAAATAATTTATTCTCCGGTTGAAGCCTTATTCCTCTTAGAAAAGGGAAAGATGGAAATCTCATCAAAAAATAAAAGATTATCTCATGAGGAATTAGTTAGAAGATTTAAAAAAATAGATAAAAAGATTCAATTAAAATATCCTGTATTCAAGGATTTGAGAGAAAAAGGATATATTGTAAAAACTGCTCTAAAATTTGGTGCAGAATTTAGAGTTTATGAAAAGGGCGCTAAAGTGGGAGAAAAACATTCAAAATGGATCGCTTTTACGGATTATGAGTCAAAAACATTCACATGGCAAGAATTCTCGGCAAAGAACCGAGTTGCTCATTCTACAAAGAAAAACTTGCTTCTTGCAATTGTAGACGAAGAAGGAGACATTACCTATTATGAAGTAAAATGGGTTAAACCATAATAATATTTATAACTTTCTTCTATTTTCTTGATTTATGGTTCAAGATGCTATGCAAATAAAAGAGAAGATTTTATCATTGATTCAAGCTAATGGCCCGAGCTTACCAGTTCACATTGCACGTGATACCGGTTTGAGCATCATTTTTGCCTCTGCATTTATGTCGGAATTAATTTCAGATAAAAAGATTAAAATTTCAGATATGCGCGTAGGCAGTTCGCCGTTATATTTTATTTCAGGACAAGAACCATTATTAGAGAATTTCTCGCAATTCTTGAAGAGCAAAGAGAAAGATGCTTTTATGATTTTGAAAGAAAAAAGATTTCTCAAAGATAAAGATTTAGATCCTGCAATAAGAGTAGCATTGCGAGGGATAAGAGACTTTGCCATCGCTTTCAAAAAAGAGGATGATATTTATTGGAGATTTTTTACAATCCCAGAATCGGAATTCCATCTCATATCCGATGAATCAAAAGAAAAAGAAGTAGTAATAATAGAAAAGTCTCCTGAAGAAGTAAAACCAATTGGAGAAGAAATTGTTATTCCAGAAGAAACAAAAAAATCATTAAAAAAAACAAAAATAAAGAAATCATTAAAAAAAGATAATAAAAATAACTTTTTTAATAAGGTAAAAGAGTTTTTGGCGCAAAAGCAAATTGAAATTATCAGTATTGAAGAAATTGGGATAAATAAAATAATCTTCAAGGTCAAAAATGATGGTGAGTATCTTATAATCGCATACAACAAAAAGAAGATTTCAGAGCAGGATGTGATAAATTCCCATAAAAAATCTTTGGAATTAGGACTTCCATATAAAATACTTCTTCTTGGAGAACCATTGAAACGTTTTGACAATTTAATTAAAGCGGCAAAAGATTTGAAAGGTATAGAAAAGATAGAATAGAAAGTCTTAAAAATAATAAATATAAGATTTAATCATGGGAAAAATAAAAATAAAGCTAGTTAAAAGAACTTCGGGAAATTTAGCAAAAAGGGATATTCCGTTTAATGCAAGCTTTGAAAATAACAAGAAGATACTTGGAAATAATACCATGCCTGGCAAAAAGATAAGAAATCAGGTTGCTGGAATGTTAGCACGAACGAAAAGAAGAGAATTGAAAGCTAAAGAAGAGAGTAGTAAAATTGCTAATTAAAAACTTTTAAATAAACTTTTTCTTTTCCATTATTTAGGGCTGCATAGCTCAGTTGGTTAGAGCGCTGGTCTCATGAGCCGGAGGTCCTGAGTTCGACTCTCAGTGCAGCCATAGTTTACTTTTTTCGCGTATCAACTTTCTTTCCGAATTTGAAGATATTTTCACCGTCAATAACTTTTTTCAAACAGTCTATTAACAAATTTTCTTTTATTCTAACCTGCTCACCATTATCTCTTAGTCTTACAGTTACATCTTTATTTTTCAGGCTGTCTCCATCAACAGTAATGCAGAAGGGCGTCCCACTTTCGTCATTCCTTGCGTATCGTCTACCAATACTGCCAGAATTGTCATAAGTAACATTAAATTCTTTTTTTAATTCTTCATAAATTTTTTCCGCAAATTTTTCATATTCTGCTTGTTTTACAATAGGAAAAATAGCCGCTTTAATTGGAGCTAATTTTGGAGGAATTTTTAGGGTTGTATAATCTCTTTCTTTATTATAATGATATGCTTTTGCTAATATTGCCAAAAAAATTCTCTCAATGCCAAAGGTTGGTTCGATAACTTTTGGAATAACTTTATTTTTATATTTTTCATCAAAAAGAGTCATATTTTGATTGCTTTCTTTTTCATGATTGGTCAAATCATATTGCCCCCTATTTGCTATTCCTGCAACTTCTTTGCTTCCAAAAGGATATTCGTAATCTATATCGAAAGTAGCAGAGGAGTAATGGCTCAGTTCATCTTTTCTATGCTCTCTAATTTTAATTTCAGTCAATCCCATTGATCTGAACCACAGAATTTGCTCTGACAGCCAATATGCATGCCATTCTTCCAGTTTCTTTTCTTTGAGTATTTCCTCTATTGTTGTCTCTTTTAATTCTGTGCTTCCTTTAACCTGTGTTTCTGCAGTTAAGATATTAAATTTAAGTTTCAGATGTTTTTCAGTTAATAAATCACATTTCTTTTCTTCAGGATTTATAAAAAATTCAAATTCTCCGATATGAAATTCTCGGCTTCTGAA
>CAVZZS010000007.1:0-52757 GCA_963779925.1 uncultured Nanoarchaeota archaeon
ATAATACCGGCTATCTTTCTTCCCGGCTAACTCGTTCATTTTTACGTATTGCTCATATATCGCATCCATTATGGTTGTGTCTCTGAAAATCTTTGGCAAGTTCTCTTATTGGAATTAAAAAGTTTTGGGTGAGACCTTCATTTTTTTTATAGAAGTGCAATCTTCCATCTTTGCTTTTGGTTATTCCATACGATTCTATCCAATCTTGTTGTTCATCTATAACAATTCTTACAATATTTAATCCTTCTTCAGAAATTGTGTCATTCCATAAATAGGAATGTTGCTCCGCAGCTTTTCTAATTGCTGAAAAAATTTCTATATACCTATTTAGTGAATATTTATTTTCAGGCATATTTTATTTTGCTAAGAAGAGTATTTATAATTAATTATAGAAAGTTATATATTTTTAAGAATTGCTTTTATTCTTCTGATACCTGAAGAACTTGATTCTTCTTTTGTTATCTTGAATTTTCCAAGCTCTTTTGTATTATTTACGTGTGGTCCTGTGCAAATCTCTTTGCTGAAATAACCTTTTTTTTCAGATGGGTCTAGAATGGTGTAAACTGAAACTTTTTCGGGATATTTAGCTCCGAATTCTCCAGCAGCACCAGATTTGAATGCCTCTTTTATTGGCATTTCCTCGCGGATGATCTTCAATTCTGACTTAATCTTTTTATTGATTATATCTTCGATTTCTTTTATTTCTTCATCTGTTAATTTTCTTGGAAAGGTGAAATCAAATCTTAATCTTTCGGGTGTTATGTTTGAACCTTTTTGATGTATCTCTGAACTTTTCAAGACTATTTTCAATGCTGCATTGAGAAGATGAGCTGCAGTATGCAATTTGACTGTTTCATCAGAGTGGTCAGCTAATCCTGATTTGAATTGTCCTGCCGAAGCCGTTCGAGACAGCTCCTGATGTTTTTTCAATTCTTCTTTGAAATCTTTTCTACTGATTTTTATATTATGACTTTTGAACTCTTCTTCAATCATCTCAATCGGAAATCCATAAGATTGGTAAAGTAAGAAAAGATCTTTCCTTGATACTTGTTTTATCTTTTTTAATTCAATTTCTCTGATGATTTTTTGTGCGTAATTAATACCTCTTTCTAATGTTTGCTTAAACTTTTCCTCTTCTTTTCCCAAAGTTTCCAAAATTCTCTTTTTTTCTTGTCTTAGAATATCATAATCTTTGTATATCTCAAATACTGGCTCGGCAATTTTTGAAGTAAAATTATTCATTCCAAGAATTCTTCCATATCTAACTGCCCTTCGGATTAATCTTCGCAAAACATATCCTTGCTCTGAATTTGACGGATTTACACCATCTGCGATAATAAACACCGCAGCTTTGATATGGTCTGCAATTATTCTCATGGCTTTTTTATTTTCTTCAACATATTCTTTTTTGGAAATTTCTTCTATTTTCTGGATTATCGGCAAAAAACAATCTGTGAGATAATTATCGTGCAGACTATTCAAAACAGCTATTGTTCTTTCCACTCCTCCTCCAAAATCAATGTTCTTTTGCTCTGCAACTCTAAACTCCCCATTCCCATTTTTCACATATTGCATGATAACGTCATTTCCGATTTCAACCCACTTTTTGTCTTTAGGATTAAATTTTACTGGAGACTTTTGTCCCGTCCAAAAGAACATCTCTGTATCCGGCCCACAAGGTCCAGTATTTCCGGCGGGACCCCACCAATTATCGCCTAAATAAGCAATTCTATTCTTTGAAATCCCCAATGATGTCCAACTTTTCGCAGACTCTTCATCTATTTGGGCATTTTTATTTCCTGCAAAAACGGTTACTGCATACTTTTCAAGAGGAATTTTTAATACCTTATTATGGAATTCAAAAGTGTATTCTATTGCTTCTTTTTTGAAATAATCTCCCAGACTCCAATTTCCAAGCATCTCGAAAAAAGTATGATGAATATCGTCACCAACCTCATCTATATCAACAGTTCTTATACATCTTTGAACATTGCATAACCTCTTTCCGAGAGGGTGCGATTGGTTTAATAAATAAGGAACCAGGGGATGCATTCCCGCTGTAGTGAATAATACCGTGGGATCATTTTTAGGAATTAAACTTGCATTTGGAATTTCTTTATGTCCCTTAGATTTAAAGAAAGATAAATATTTTTCAATTAATTCTTTTCTATTCATATCTGAAAAAGAAAATTGAATTTTAAAAAATTATGCTAAACAGAACATTTTGAGGATTAATAGGAAAGTTCTTTTAATCTTCTTTGAATATCTGCCAATTGTTTTTCAAGCTCGTCGCCGCCTTTAGTTTTAGCCACTTCTATAGGTTTTACTTCTAAATGCTTTAATGGCTTGGGCATTTCAATTTGAGGCATATTTGCTTCAAGTAGTCTTATTTCAATTGCGATTTTTTTAATCTCCCTATAAAATTTTGACTTTAATCCTAACTCAATATTTCTAATAGCTACATATCTATTCATTGACTGAATAATATTTATTATATCTGCTTCTGATGCAAGAAGATCCCTTTTGGACTGTTTTGCTTCAGGGTATTCAAGCCTTATATGAATAAAGCTATCTTTTTTTTTCATTTTATTCTACCTTAGAAAAAATATCTTTGTCTATTTTCTCAACTTGCTCTTTCATTGTCTGTAGTTTTGCCTGCCAATCTCCTAATTCTTTATCTTCTTGTTCTTTTGTTCTTTTTATATCATCAAGAATTTTTTCAACACCTACCAATTGTCTTTTTATTTTGTCAAAAACTTCTATATTCTCTTCAAATTTATCTAATCTTACATACATCGGACCGGTTTTTGATTCAGATAGACCCATTGAATATCCCCCCCTTTGCTGAGCCGGTTTTTCTACTGGCGATTCTTTCATAATTGATGAAGAAACTTCCTTAGTCAAAGGACCCGCAGGAAGTTTTGGCATTGTCTGAATTTCATCAGATTCATTTGCTAGTTCTTCATCATCCTCTTTTTCCCCGGATATAGCGTCTTTTATCGTGTTTTGAGAAAATTTGTCACCTAATGCACTTGAGGGAAATCGTGGCAATGCATTTGGTTTGAATTGCATACTATCAGATGAGAAGTCAGGAAGTTTTGGAAGCTGTGGAAGCGCAGGAAGATCTGCTAGTTCTGGAGCATCCTCTTTTTTATTTTTATTAAACCAAACCATTTTATCTATACTCTTTAATATATTAATCAGACCATATAGGTTTAAAAACTTTTCATTGTTTTATCAAGAATAAAGAATATTTATTTACATTTTAATAAAAATAACATGGACAAAAAATTAATCAGAGAAGCTTTTGTAGAAGTTGCAGGAAAGCAAGCGGAGCCGCTTATCGATTTTCTTGATGGAAAAAAATATATGAATGAATTTTTGATAGCAAAAAAATTAGACCTCCCCATAAATCAAACAAGAAATATTTTATACAAAATTTCTGATTTTGGATTAGTTTCTTCTACGAGAAAAAAAGATAAGAAAAAAGGATGGTATACTTATTCTTGGAAGATTGAAGAATTAAAATGCTTAGAATTTCTAAAAACGATGTTGCAAAAAAAGATGGAACAATTAAAAAATCAAATTAAAAATAGAGAGTCTAGAGAATTTTATGTTTGCGAGAGATGTCATGTTGAATTTAATGAAGAGAATGCACTTATTCATGATTTCACCTGCCCTGAATGCGGAAATATTCTGGAAAGAAAAGACAACACCAAGGTTCTAAAGGAATTCAGAAAAAATCTCGAGAATTATGAAGAAATTCTAAAAATTGTTGATAGCGAAATTGATAAAGAAGAGATAATCGATGCAAAAAAGATCAGAGTCAAAGATGCTGCTGTCAAAAGAGCAAAAGCAAAAGAAAGGGCGATCACAAGAGAGAAGACGAAAAAAGCTAAATTAAAAGAACTAAAGAGCGAGAATAAAAAAACAAAAACTAAAACAATTAAAAAATCTAACAATTTAAAGAAGAAAAAGAAGTAATTATGAATTACGGATTTATCTCTAGAAGAAATTTTCATCTAAGCATTAATACTATCTTGATATTGGTTAATGTTTTTATGTTCATACTTTTATCAATATTAATTTCTATTAATCCTAATTTCATAAACTATTTTACTATTAATCCTTCAAATATTTTACACGGGCAATATCTTTGGACATTTTTGACAAGCATGTTCTCACATGTTTATTTCTGGCATCTTGCCTTTAACATGATTTCACTCTTTTTTGTTGGAATTTTGATAGAGAGAATTATTGGACCTAAGAGGTATTTGTTATTTTACCTTGCAGCAGGTTTATTTGCGGGACTTGTCTTTGTACTTCTTGCAGGATTTTTTGGTTCAAGCCAACTTGGTGCAAGTCTCTTTGGCAGTCCAAACATATCTGGACTTGGTGCATCTGGGGCCATATTTGGACTGGTAGGGCTACTAGCGGTTTTAACACCGAAGAATAGGGTATACCTTATTGTAGGGCCCTTAATAGCTATAATTCTTGAATCGGTCTTAGTTAATTTTTTGTCTCCATCATTGTCTAATTCTATAGACTTAATTGTTACAGTTTACGTATTTTTTTCGATATTTGCAATGTTCTCTTCTAATAAGTTACTTAGAAAATTAGTTATTCCCTTAGATATGCCTTTTTGGGTTTTGCCTATTGTATCAATACTTCCATTAATCATTATTGGATTGTTTTTGCCGTTGCCCATCGCAAATTCGGCGCATCTTGGGGGCTTAATATTTGGTCTTGCCTATGGACTATACCTAAAACAGAAATTTCCTAAAAAAACTCAAATGATTTCCAAAATTTTTACAAGACAATGATATCTAAAAAGACTAAGATAAAAAAGAGCGTATTTGCGGAGAACTATAAGAAAAGTTGGGAATATATCAAAGAGTCAAAAAAATTTATTTTGATAATTGTAGGGATATTTTTTATATTTGCTTTAGTCGGATTTTTTGTTCCTGCTCCTAATTATGTCTCTGGGTTAATCTCTAGTTATGTCAAAGAGATTGTTAATGAGGCTTCGGGATTATCTTGGTTACAATTGGTGTCTTTCATCTTTTTTAATAATTTGAAAAGCAGCTTTTTCGGTTTAGTTTTCGGAATATTTTTTGGAATTCTCCCCTCGCTTTTAGCTCTTGCTAATGGTTATATCCTTGGATTTGTTTCAAATGAAAGTGTAAAAACAAATGGCCTTCTGATTTTGTGGAAACTCTTTCCCCATGGAATATTTGAACTTCCAGCAGTATTTATCTCTCTTGGCTTAGGACTTAAACTTGCAAGCAAGTTATTTGAAAAAAAAGGCAAATTCGGAGAAAATTTTCTAAAGGCATTGAGAGTATTTTTGTTTGTAGTTGCTCCGCTGCTGATTATTGCCGCGATTATAGAAGGCAGTCTTATTCTCTTAGTTCATTAATTGCTTCTTAAATCGTTAATTCCTAAGATAATGAATATCAATCCAATTAATGATACAAACCACACAAATCCTCCCTTCAGAAATTCCCATGCGGCATGTTTAAAGTCCCAAAATGTCCCGAAATTTGGTGAGAACCAAGCCAATAAAATTATCCCTAACAATAAAACTAACCCGATTAATAATTCAACCCATTTATTCATTTCGATTATAGAAGATTCTTATTTAAAAATATTTTTGTGCTGGATTTTATGGGAGCAAAACTGCTACTGCGATGACTGTTGTCCATAAACCATCTTTATTGCCTTCTGCAGATTGCGTATAGTTCATCGTCTTGAAAATCTGCCCGCTTGCCTTGTATACATCTTCTCTTTCTTCCCAAGCAGTATCGGGGTTAAATTCTATTCCCAAAGTACTTGCTAACATTGTTGCAGCAAGATCCTCTGCATATTCCCCCGCTTTTTTTGCAGTCTCACCAAAACCATGATGCTCTGATAGATATCCATAATGATTGTTTGAGTCCTTAGGCAAAGCAACACCTATTGAAGTAGAGATTAATCTATTCGGTTCATTTGTCTCAGATCTTGCCATGACACAAAAAGTAATCTGTCCCGGAGAAAGCAGTTTTACTCCTTCTTCTTTTGTGATGACTTTACAGTTTGGTGGCAGAATGCTTGAAACATAGACTAAGTTGCATTTTTCAATTCCAGCATCTCTTAGAGATGCTTCAAAATTTGCAAGTTTATCTTTATGAACACCCACGCCTTTTGCAAAGAAAATTTTGGTTGGTATCATTTTTATTACTCTACCTATTTTTCTTTTTAAACTTTCTTTTTTGGAAATTTTTATCGTCGAAAACCATTTCAAAAATCTTTTAAACCCTTAATATCTCTCCTTTTTCATGAAAGCTGTTAAACCTATAAAAATAAGACAAAATATGAAAATTTCTGAATTAGTTGACGAAATGCAAGATTCTGGATTTGGAGCAGGAAAAATAAATCATGCTTCTGTAATCATGAGCAAAATGTTTTCTGATTCAAAATGCAAGACTTTTTTAGGATTAGCTGGTGCAATGGTTCCTGCTGGAATGAAATTTGTTGTTCTAGACCTTCTGGATAACATCAATGTATTGGTCGTTACAGGTGCTACGTTAACTCATGATTTAATAGAAGCCTTGGGGGATGAACATTACCTTATAGAAGAACCTTTTGATGATAAATCTCTAAATCGAAAAGGTTTGGATAGGATATATAATGTAGTCATGAAAAATAAAGTCTATGAAAAACTAGAGAATTTTTTTAATTTAAATTGGGAAAAATTCAAAGATTGCAAGACTATAAAAGAGCTGATATGGAAAATAGGCGAATTATGCCCAGGCACTTCAGAAAATTGTATTCTTAAGAAATGTTATGAAAAAAGGATTCCCTTATTTTGTCCTGCCCTTGCAGATTCAGGCATAGGGTTGATGATTTGGGGCGAAAGAGCGGCGGGAAAAGAAATTTTTATTGATGCCTTTGAAGACATGAAAGAGATCATTGATATTGCATGGACGTCAAGCAAAAGCGGAATAATTTATATTGGCGGCGGAGTTCCAAAAAACTTTATTCAGCAAGCACTTCAATTTTCAAAAGGCGCAGATTACGGGATACAGATTACAACTGACTCACCTGAACCTGGAGGGAGTAGCGGAGCTCCATTAAAGGAAGGAATATCTTGGGGGAAACTAAAGAAGAATGCAGATTTTGTTGATGTAAGATGCGATGCAACAATTGCCCTACCACTGATACTTGGTGCTGTCAGAGACAAAAGCAAAAAGTCTTAAATCTGCTCTTTCTTGTTTATTAATGCTGACGAAGAAACAAGTTATTGAAATCAGAGACAAGCTCAATAGTTCCAATAACCCCCTATTTCTTTTCGACAATGATCCTGATGGATTATGCAGTTTCTTGTTACTCCAAAAATACACAAAAAAAGGAAAAGGATTTCCGATTAAATCTTTTCCAGAATTAAGCGAAAATTATTTCAGGAAAATTTTGGAGTTAAATCCGGATTGCTTGTTTATATTGGACAAGCCTCTTATTTCGAAAGAATTTTTCAAAAAAGTCGAAGAAGTAAATTTGCCTGTTGTTTGGATAGACCATCATGAAATTGACAGATCAGAAATTCCTGACTTTGTAGATTATTATAATCCTTTATATAACCGAAAGAAAACAGAAGAACCAGTCACGACTTTGTGCTATCAGGTTAATGGCGATGAAAATCTTGCATGGCTTGCAATTGCCGGAAGCATTTCAGATAAATTTCTTCCGGATTTTTATGAAAAATTTAGGAAGAAAAATCCCGATTTGGCTATTGAAACAAAAGAAGCATTTGATGTTTTTTACAATTCGCAAATCGGCAAGATTGCGAGAATTTTTAGTTTTGCATTAAAAGACCGGACAACAAATGTTATCAGCATGATGAAATTTCTAATGAAAGCAAATACTCCTTATGAAGTTCTAGAGGATTCATCTCTGAACCATATGATGCATTACCGCTTTGAACAGATAGAAAAGAAATATCAAAAACTCTTAAATAAAGCAGTCAAGATCGGAGAAAAGTCAGATAAACTTTTATTCTTTCAGTATGGCGGAGAATTAAGCATAAGCTCAGACTTGTCAAATCATTTAATCTACCAATTTCCAAACAAGGTCATAGTTGTAGTTTATGTCACCGGAATAAAGGCAAATATCTCTGTAAGAGGAAAAAATATCAGGGAGAAAGTTATCGAAGCACTGAATGGACTAGAAGGAGCTACAGGCGGGGGGCATGAAGATGCCGTTGGCGGACAAATGCGGGTAGATGACATTGACCCCTTTAAAGTTAGACTCAAGGAATTAATATAGACAAAAACTAAAGAAATCTTTATAAATATCTTATTCTAAATTTAACTATGAGTGAACTAAGATTTGGTCATTTTAATTGCTCCATCTTAGTCTACACACCAATTAAAAACTCAATTTAATCCGGCTTTCTTCGTGCGGGTTGAGTTGGGATTTATTATTCTTATTTAACTCAGCCGAGGAACACCAGCGGATTTTGAAAAATGAGTCCGAGAAACAAAATGGAACAAGAATCGGTGGAAAGAGAGTTGAGCTCTTTATTAGAGCGGACATTGAAATTAGAAGACGAAGTTAACTCTTTTGTTCGCCCAAGGAATGATTAGCGCAATTTTCTGTTAGAAAATGATTTTTGTAGATATTAATAGCTTCTACCAATATAGACCCAATAATCTGCAGGTTTTCCCGAAATTATGCACTTTTTACCCTTTACGGATAAATTCTCCGGAGAAATAAAAAGAGTTTTTGCTCCTCCTGTATCTGCTTTTAACTGCTCTTCGACTTTTTCGGAATTTGAAAGAGGAACAATTACCATATTTTTTTCTTTTACTAATTTTATCATCTCTTTTTTATTTTCTGTTTTTTTAATAGAACCATTTAGTAATTTCTTTGCGTTTTCAAATAACTCTTCATGCATTTGATTAAGTAGCCTTGGAATCTCTCTTTTCAAATCAATGATTTTAACGGATATCTTATTTAGGTTATTCCTCTTTACTATTATGACAGATTTCTTTTCAAGCTCTTTAGGGCCAATTTCTATTCTCAAGGGTATACCTTTAAGTTCCCATTCTGAATATTTTCTTCCGGGAGAGTATTCTTCGCGAGAATCTAGAATCGGATTAAATTCATTTAATATCTTTTTAATCTTCTCTGATTCATCTAAAACTTTCTTCTTTGTTTCATCAAATAATATTGGGACTATCACAATTTTATTCTCTGCAATTCTAGGCGGTATTACAAGACCCTTGTTATCAGAGTGCATTGCAAACATTGTTCCAAGCATTCTTGTTGATATCGCAAAAGTATTTTGCCATGCATATTCTTCTTTTCCCTGTTGATTAAGGAATTTGATATTGTAAGCTTTTGCAAAATTTTGTCCATCATGGTGGAAACAAGGCCCCTCTATTACTCTTCCATTTGGAATTATATAATGTAATTTTTCAGAAAAGACACCGCCCGCAAATTTTTCACTTTCTGTTTTTCTCCCATAAATACCCGGCAGAGCCATAAGCTCTTCGCAGACTTCTTCATATGCTTTTCTAATTTTTGGCCCTTCTTCCAATGCCTCTTTCTCCGTCGCAAAAACGGTATGTCCCTCATTCCAAAGAAATTCTCGTGTTCTGAAAAACGGAACAGGGTTATTAAATTCCCATCTTACAACATTATTCCATTGATTTAATTTTAGAGGCAAATCTCTCCAACTTCGGATCCATTTAGAGTAAGATTCGTACATGATAGTTTCACTTGTTGGTCTTATAGCTAGTCTTTCACTCAGTTTCATATTGCCTGCTTCTGTAACCCAAGCTACTTCTGGCGCAAACCCCTTTACATGCTCAGCTTCTTTAGAAAGTAGTTTCTCCGGGATAAATAATGGAAAATATGCATTCTCTATATTCATTTTTTTAAATTCTATATTGCATTTTTCTTGAATTTTTTCCCACATTGCATAAGCTAAAGGTCTTAAGATAATACATCCAGAGACAGAACTATAATCTGCTAATCCTGATTTTAACATCAATTGCTGATACCATTCAGAAAAGTCTTCCTCCTTCCTTATGGTTATTCCTTCTTCGGATTTTCTTTCTTTCATTTATCTAATTTATCAGAGTCTGATTTAAATTTTGTTGTGAAATAGTATTTATAGCTTGTTTTACATAATTTGATTCAAGTGCAAATCCCAGATTTTCACCGCCGCTTATCTTGAAATTGTTTATCCCTATAACTTCCCCCTGTTTATCAATTAAAGGTCCTCCAGAATTTCCCGGATTTAATGAAGTATCTGTTTGTATATATGCATTTAATCCATTAGCTCCTTGCCTGTTTACTGCGGAAATAATCCCCTCTGAAACAGAGAACTGCAATCCAAGAGGATCCCCAATTGCAATGACTTTATCTCCAATTTGAACATTGCTTGAATTTCCAAGTATTAATGCAGGATATTGCCCTGAAATCTTTAGTAGAGCAATATCAAGATTGGAATTATATCCGATGAATTGCGCACTTATCACATTCTGGTTATTGGTCACTACTTGTATATTTGAAGCTAAATTCCCATTCGGATCTGCAAGTACATGAGCATTTGTTACAATATATCCTTGAGAACTGATTACAAATCCTGTCCCTTGTGCAGAAGATGTTCTGACTGTTACAACTGACGACAAAGCTGTTTGAATTACTCCTGAAAAATCATCACTTGTGCTTGCTTTAAGCAAACTTATTTGGCTCTGAACCTGTTGTTGGGTGCTTAAAGTATTATTTTGCAGCTGAAGCAAATTCGAGGCGAGAGAATTAATCTGGGCCTGATTATTAGTTTGTAATTCAGACAAGGTATCTTTCAAGCTACTATAATGTTGAGTTTCTTGAACATATAAAGAATAATTCATTATCCCCAAAAGAATAATCATGGCAAGTATAATGAAGCTGAATCCTCCAATGAGGATTTTATGATGCCTCTTTAATGCCATGCTTTTATTATATAAATAACATATAAAAACTTAACTTGCCTCGAATTTTTAGGCTTGTGGTGCAATGGATAGCACAACCGGCTTCGGACCGGTTAATCGGGGTTCGAATCCTCGCAGGCCTATTTTCTTTTGATAAAATTTATAAAGTATTCTATATTAATTATTAAAAGAGGAAATGGAAAGTAATAAGATTGTTACAATTGTTCTATCTGTTATTTTAGCTCTTGTTGTAATTATTGCCATAATTCTTTATTCTTCATCCCAGTCTCAAGTCTCTAATTTAAATTCTCAACTTCAAACGTCTCAATCTCAAATTACAAATCTACAATCTCAACTTCGACAGGCTTCCTTGAATGTTAATAGCTCGGCCAGTATTTTTGATTCTGATTTTCATGATTTATTGCAAGCGCACACTTTTCTATTAACTGAAACTGCTCGTCGTTCACCTTCGAATGTCGCCTCAAATGCAGCATTTAATGCTTCTTTAGCTCAGCTTCAGCATAATATAAACGAAGTCGGGGCCCTTTTAACACCGATATATGGATCTAATTCTCAACAATTAGTCAATTTGTGGAATCAAAAAGCAAATATTTTTATTAATTATAGCACTTCAGTTCAAAATAATGATCCAAATGCAATGGTCTACTATAATGCAGCAGTTGCATCATATATTCCTCAAGTTGTAACCTTTTGGACAACTACAAGTAATTCCTATCCCATACTGGATCAAGCCACAGCAATGCAATTGGCAACCCAGCATATGACAGATGTAAAAACAACTATAGATGCTTGGCTTGCAGGAAATTATACCCTTTACTATAACGACTTGGAGGCTGCTTATTTCCAAATTGGGACATATGCAGATACTATTGCACAGGGAATTATTCAACAGAATCCTCAAAATTTCCAGTAAATTTTTTAGAATTAATTAAATCTCAGATTATTCGTCTTTTCAAAATATCTTTTGTAATTTTCGAATCCGCTCTTCCTTTTGATTCTTTCATAACTTGCCCTATGAGGAAGTTTAATGCAGATTCTTCACCATGCTTAAAGTCTTCAGCAGCTTTTTTATTTTCGCCTATTACCTTGTCAACAACTTTTTCGATTTCTTTAATATCCGTAATTCTTTCTTTTCCCGCAAACTCATTTCCTGGCGAGAAGGATTTTGGGACGAATTTGTTTAGTGTTTTTTTGGCTTGCTCTTCAGTTATTTTCTTTTGCTGAAGCAATTTCAAGAGCTCAACAAAATGCTCTGGCTTAATGTCTATTTCAGGAGAATCTAGCGATGTTTTATTATAGTTCAAAACCCTTAATAATTCAACAGTTACCCATGGTACTGCTAGCCTTGGATACACTTTATCGATTATCTTTTCGAAGAATTCTGCGATTTCAAGCTTCTTTGAGAGAACCTCTGCATATTTCTCTCCAATATTATATTTTTTAATTAGTTTTTGTAATTTTTCTTGGGGTGTTTCTGGGAGGGATTTTTTTATTTTTTCTATTCTAGAATTTTCAAGAAGAATCATTGGCAAATCCGGATCAGAGATAAATTTGTAATCCTGTTCCGCTTCTTTTTCACGCATTTTCTTTGTAATACCCTTAGATTCATCAAACATCCTTGTTTCTTTAGACTTGGGAACACCTTCTTTTTTCTGCCGTAATTCTTCATACTCAATTGCAGATTTTATATTTTTCAGGCTATTTACATTCTTTACTTCTATCCTTTCTCCCTTAAGTTCTGGAAGAGAAATGTTTACATCCGCTTTTAATCCAAGATTCTTATCTACAGACTTTATGTAACCTAAAGTTATTATTATCTGCTTCAGCCAGTCATAAACCTGCTCTGAAGATTTGAAATCTGGTTCAGTAACAATCTCAATTAAAGGGCTTCCGGATTTATTATAATCAATTTCTCCAGTTTTTGGGTTCCATGATGCGGGATCCTCTTCAAGATGAACTTCTCTGATTCTTATCCCTAAAAATTTCCCCCCAATACCTACAGGAAAAGCATGCGCTCCCGAAATTGTATTTTGATACCCTTTTGGCAGATCCGGCCAATCATAATGCTTTCTTTGCCATGCAAGCTCTTTGTTTATTTTGCATCCTAAAATCAAAGCAGTCTGAATTGTTTTATCTATTGCCTCTCTATTCGGAAGCATGGGCTTTGATCCGGGCTGTCCTGTGCATATAGGGCAAATATAAGTATTTGGTTTAGTTAACTTTGCTCCATGAATTGATTTGCATTTACAGAATAGCTTCTCTTTTGTTGCAAGATATCCGTGAATTTCCAAGCCAACAATCATAATTAAAACATAAAATTATAATTTATTAATTTATGGATAATTAAACAGAAGACAATAGTTTTTTATATTATTTAATGATTCTTTAGATATGGAAACAAAGGCTCAGCCTGGCGATAATGTTGAAATTTTATTGATGAAGGATTCTTACAAAGGAACATTATTGCAAAGCCCCGAATCTGAAAAAGGAATTATTCTTTTAAAATTAAACTCAGGTTATAATCTAGGACTGAACCGAAAAGACATTCGTGAAATTAAAATCCTAAAAAAATTCCATGAAGGAACAAAAGAAGATGTTGAGATTAAAAAAGACAAGGAAAAACCAAATATTGCGGTGATAATTACCGGGGGGACAATTGCCTCAAAACTAGATCCAAAAACGGGGGGGGTTGATCCTTTAACCAAGCCCGAAGACTTTTTCAAATCCTATCCTGAGATCTTTGAAAAGGTTAATGTTCTAAAAATTGAGACTCCTTTTATGAAAGCTTCTGAAGACATGGATCCTTCCGACTGGCAGAAGATTGCACGAACTGCAGAAAATTTGCTTAATGATGGAAATATTAAGGGGATAATAATTGCTCATGGAACAGATACTTTGCATTATACTTCTGCGGCATTATCTTTCTTTTTGAGAAATTTGAACAAGCCCGTTGTTTTGACTTATAGCCAGAGAAGTATTGATCGAGCTTCAAGCGATGCGAGATTAAATTTACAATGTGCAGCATTAGCAGCAATTTCAGACATAGCTGAGGTTATGCTTGTCGGACATGGAAGCACAAATGATGATTTCTGCTATGCAATACCAGGAACTAAGGTCAGAAAGTTGCATACTTCAAGGAGAGATGCATTTAAGGCAGTCAATTCAGAGCCTTTTGCTAAAATTTTTCCGGATAAAATAATCAAAATGTCGGATTATAGAATGAGAGATGGCAACAAGATAAAATTAGATACAAAACTTGAAGAAAAAGTTGCTCTAATTCGCATTTACCCTGGACAAGATCCGGATATTCTGGATTACTATTTGAAAAATAAATATAAAGGCGTCATTTTGGAGATGACTGGACTTGGACATGTTCCTACGAGCAAAGCAAAAAAATCATGGCTGAAAAAACTCAAGGAAGTTCAGAATAAAGGCATGATTGTTTGTGCAACGGCGCAGACTATTTTTGGAAGACTTGACCCTTATGTTTACTCTAATGGAAGAGACATCCTCGAAACAGGAGTTATTTATCTTGAGGATATGCTTTCTGAAGTTGCACTTGTAAAATTAGAATGGGTTTTGGGACATGAAGAATGGAGAAAAAGCAAGGAAATTGTAAAAGAAAAGATGCTTCAGAATTTCTCACATGAAATCAATAAGCGTTTAGAATTTGAAGAGTAGTTGTAATAACTGTATAGGAGTTACATTCGTAAGATTTAAATAGGAATTTTAGTTCTAGTTTTAATGGCCAATATTGAAGAGATGGAATTAGTGCTTCTTTGTAATAGCAATTATGATAGTTATAACCGACTTGCTTCTTCATTAGATAACTATGATCCTTTAAGGTACATGATGGCAATTTCTAATTCTGCTAATGAATCAGGAGCATCAGAAAAGATAGCATTTATAGGCGGTTTAGGTGTTTTAGGTAATCTTGTTAGAATCGTAGGGAATAAGGCGATTTTTCAATGGAGAGAATTTCATGATGTTGATTTACTATTAAAAGATAGAATTTATGAAGTGGCAATAAAAAGCGTTTTTGATAATATTGATGTTTATGAGCCCTCTAAATCTATTAGAAATAAACTGACTTTAAGAGGAAAGTCTACTGATTCAGAAAAACGTACCCTTGAATCTGTGGCTGTAGATATATATCATCCTAATGGGAACCCCCGAAATGGTATAAATGTTGCTGGATTAAGAATTGATTCTGAATTTTGGGATAGATCCTTAACTACTCCTTTTTATGGAATTCCTGTTAGGTTTTTGGATCCTATTGATATTCTCAATCTTAAACTTAAAATCATTTGCGGAAATGATGGTCATCCTAGAACAAAAGATATCCAGGATATATATCATCTTCTTTCAGTAGCGGATAGTATTGGGTATGACCCACGAAAAGTTAAAGATAAAATTAGTAAAACTTATTCATGTCAAAGTTTAGACGATATATCATCTTTGCTTGATGCTGAAGAATTTATTCCTATAATTAAACTTGATTCTAAATATAAGAATAAAGCATTAAAATGAAGATTTTATTACTATCTGATATTCATCAGGATTATTTCTCAGCAGAAAATGCGGGATTAGTTGAAAATCCTGATCTTGTTCTAGATTGTGGGGACCATCATGAATTAATGACTTTATTTGAGCTTACTCCCCATTATTTTGTTCATGGGAATCATGAGCCTTTTAATATTACCTTAAATGAAGAAGGTTTTCCTTTGCCTTATAAAATCGATTCAAATGTTATTTATACTTTCAAGAAGGGGAAGATTTCATTAAACTTCGCCGGAATAGGCGGTAATTATTCTTCTCGTTTAGAAGATAAAAGCGTAAATGACTCTGATGTAATAAAATTGAATAGATTTGCTCCCGGGAGTATAAATGTATTGCTGCTTCATGAATCTCCTCTTAATGTTTCTCACTCCCAAGGGGGTTATAATCTGGCTCAAAAAGTTATAAAAGAAATAAAACGTATAAAACCAGAATATGTCTTTTCTGGACATTCTGGACGATTTAGTAAAAGAGATTTAGGCCCAATTAAGTTTATTAATTTGGATGATATCGCTCAAGGGTATGGCAGATTAGAAAGTACTCAAGAATCCTCTTTCCATTTTAGCAGAGTTCTTTCTAAATATCGTTAAAATTTAAATAATCCTTTTCTTTTTCTATTTTATGTTTAAAAAATCTGAATTAAAATGCGGTCTGGAAATTCACCAGCAGCTTAATACAAAAAAGCTATTCTGTGAATGTCCCTCTATCTTAAGAAGTGAAGAACCTGATTTTACAATAAAAAGAAAATTGCATGCTGTTGCGGGTGAAAGCGGAGAAGTGGATATTGCTGCTAAGTATCAGGCTAGTCTGAATAAGCATTTTATTTATCAGGGATATGAAGATACAACTTGTTTGATTGAATTGGATGAATCTCCCCCTAGAGAAATTAATGTTGATGCTTTGAGAATTGCAACTCAAGTTGCTTTACTCCTTAATTGCAAGATAATTCCGATAACTCAAATAATGAGAAAAACAGTCATTGATGGGAGTAATACTTCTGGATTTCAGAGAACCGTTTTGATTGCGCATGGGGGATATGTTGATACTATTCATGGGAGAATTGGAATTAGTAGTATTTGCCTTGAAGAAGATTCTGCTAGAATTATTTCTGAAAAAAATAATGAAGTGACCTATCGACTTGATAGGTTAGGAATACCGTTGATAGAAATTGCAACATCTCCCGATATTTCAGATTCGGAACAAGCTAAAGAAGTTGCTTTGTATATAGGAAATGTACTGAGAAGTTGCGATGTAAAAAGAGGAATAGGAACAATAAGACAAGACGTCAATATGTCTATTTCAGAATCCAATTGGACAAGAATCGAAATCAAGGGAGTTCAGGAACCTGCTCTTATAATCAAGACTATAAATTCTGAGATTGAAAGAGAAAAAGAATTAATAGACAAAAATAAAATAATTGAACCTCAGGTAAGAAAGGCTATTCCAGATGGTTCTACAGAATTTTTGAGACCAATGTCTGGAGCCTCTAGAATGTATCCTGAGACAGATTTGCCTTTGTTAAAAATAAAAAAAGACTTTATTGACGAAGTTAAAAGGAATCTTCCAAAGCTTTCTTCTGAATTGGTAAGTGAACTTAAAAGATTTGGATTACATGAAGAATTAATTAGTTTAATTCTAAAAGACAAGAGAATTGAAGAATTCAAGGAACTTATGCAGATAATAAAAAATCCGGAATTGGTTGCTAAAGTTCTTGTTCTTTATCCTAGAGAATTGGCTTCTAAGAATGATTTAAGTGAAGAAAAAATTAAAGACATTCTTAATAAAGACATTCTTTCCGGAATATTGGAAGCTGTTCAAAGGAAGAAAATAACTGATAGGCAAGTTAGAGAAACAATGGAACGAATAATCAAAGGAATTGAATTTTCTGATGCTCTTAAATTTGAAGAACATGATTCTGGAAAAGTTGAAGAAAAAATTATTAATCTTCTCAAAGAAAAGCCCGGACTTTCGGATAATGCATATATGGGTTTGCTCATGAAAGAATTCAAGGGAAAAATTGACGCCAAAAACTTGATTGATATTATCAAGAGATATAAAGCATGATTAATTTTAAATATAGTTATTATCTGTAATTGAAATGGATTTAGAAAAACTGGAGAAGGAAATCAGCCCAATTGAAGATATTTTTAAAAAGAATCTTAAGGAAGTTTCATGCGCCGGTTGGGTAAGTAATACAAGAGAACTCGGAAAGATAAAATTCCTCCTGCTTAGAGATATTACGGGGATCATTCAAGTTACCGCAGTAAAAGAAAAAACGGATAATAAAATTTTTAGTTTAATTGATAAGATCTCGAGGGAATCCGTTATTTATGTTAAAGGGACAGTCAAAGAATCAAAACAAGCACCGGGAGGGAAGGAAATTATCCCGGAAAAAATTGAAGTTATTAATTCTGCAGAGAATCTTCCCATTGATATCTCCGATTTCTCAAAGACTGAACTTTCAAAGAGATTGGATTACAGATTTTTAGATTTTCATAGGAAAAGAATACAGGCAATTTTTAGAATACAAAATGTTATTGCTAATTCATTCAGAGAGCATTTCTATAATAAAGGATTTTTGGAAATGCAACCTCCTTGTGTAATCAGTGCGGCAAGTGAAGGCGGGACTGAATTATTCCCTGTCCAATATTTTGAAAAGAAAGCATATCTTGCACAATCTCCCCAATTGTATAAGCAAATGATTGCATGTTCAATGGAAAAAACTTTCATGATAACTCCCGTATGGAGAGCTGAAAAACATAATACTCCGCGTCATATAAATGAAATAAGGCAAATGGATATTGAAGTTGCATTTAAAGATCAAATGGGCATTATGAAAGAACTTGAAGAAGTTGTCCAATTTGTCGTTAAGAAAGTTTTGGAAAAATGCAAAGAAGAATTAGAAACTCTCGATATTAAAGATTTGAAAGTTCCGAAGGGAGTTTATCTTAACTATGAAGATGCGATAAAGAAAGTTGGGGGAAAAATCGGGGAAGACTTTACTCCAGAAGAAGAAAGAAAACTTTGCAATATGTACAAAGGAGATGTAGTATTTACACATTCCTGGCCTTCGGCGATTAAGCCCTTTTATATCATGCCAAAAGATGAGAAAGCCGATTCCAAAATAAGTGAGGGCTTTGATGCTCTTTATTTGGGCGTTGAGATTTCTAGCGGGGGGCAAAGAATACATTTACCAGAATTATTAACAAAAAGAATTAAAGCAAAAGGATTGAATCCAACCAATTTCAAAGATTACATTGATAGTTTCAGATATGGGGCTCCACCTCATGCAGGATGGAGTATCGGTCTGGAAAGATTAACCCAAATGATTTGTGGTTTGGATAATGTAAAGGAAGCAACCATGTTTCCAAGAGATAGGGACAGATTAACCCCTTAATTATTATAAAAAAATTTAAAAAGGTTAATAATTAGTAGCATTAATCCTTAAAGGAGGAGGAGTTGCAATGAAAAATAACAAAAAACTTGAAGAAGATGAAGATCAAGACAAGACTGATGACGAAGTAACTGAAGATGAAGAAGATATGGAAGATGAAGAAGAGGAAGACAGTTCTTCAGATGAAAGCGACGATTACGGTTACTAGGTCTTTTTTATTTTATTTTTTACTATAGTGGGGTTTTTCAATTTTTATTTATTATAATTAATTTTAAATAGAACCTATTTTTTCTGAGATTATGGCAGATATTGAAACAACATTAAAGCATTGGCATACTTTATCTGAAGAAGAAAAAAATGCAATTCGAGACAAAAGAGATTATCCTATTTTATGCGTAATAGATGGCTTATCTCCAGATGAGAGAAAAAGAATTTATGATACAATTCAAATACACCCTACCAGTCTTCCCAGTTTCATGGTAAAACAAAAAGAATGGCTTTCTGATTTTGTTTATTATTTGGATGAGAATCTTAAAAGACGAAATTTGGCCCACAGTCCCGAGGTTATAAATGACTTGGTTTTAGATGAGATAATTAATGGTTCAATGCATGAGAGATTCAGATTATATTGGGCAGCAAGGAATCGATCTGAGATTATGCCTTCTGATAGTCAAGAACTTACAGATTACTTGACCGAAGTTGACAAGGCAATTGAACTTTTAAGAGTTAAATCTGCTTAATCTTAATTAATCTTATAAATATCAAATAACTGATTTAATCATGGAAGACTTTTTATTTCATAATATTTCTGAAGATGAAAAAGAACGTATAAGAAGAGATGCAAAAAAAATAATTGATTCCTTTTCTGAGAAAATTTCTAAAATAAAAGTACCTGATGAAGAACCTATTGTAAAAAGAAAAGAGTTTGAGAGAATTGAAGGAAATGGTGAAGAATGCGATAATGATTTCAAAAAAATCATGTTTGAAAATGCGCCAAATAAAAGTGGAGATTTTATTCTGGCAGAAAAGAAAAAATGGGAATAACTACTATTGAAAAGCTCAGAAAATATCTAGAAGAAATAAAGAAAAATGATCAGCAAGGCAAAAAAATCAACGCCTTTATTCATGTTAGAAATGAGAAAGAACTCTTAAAAGAAGCAGAAGAAGTTGATAGAAAAATTAAATCTGGAAAGTCAGGAAAACTTGCAGGTAAAATCATCGCTGTAAAATCCTGCATTAATGTCAAAGGAGAAATTGTCTCTTGTGGATCAAAGACTCTTGAAGATTATCGCGCATCATATAATGCAACTGTTATTGAGAAAATCAGGAAAGAAGATGGTATTATAATCGGCATGACAAATATGGATGAATTTGCATCTGGAAGTAGCGGTGAAACAAGTGCATTCGGACCTACCAAAAACCCAAGGAATTTAGAATTAATTCCCGGAGGTTCTTCTAGCGGTAGTGCTGTTTCTGTAGCAGCTGGTTTTTGTGATATGGCTCTTGGAACAGATACTGGTGGTAGCATAAGGAATCCTGCTTCACATTGTGGTATTGTTGGAATAAAGCCCACTTATTCTTCTGTCTCAAGATACGGTTTGATTGATTTGTCTATGAGTTTAGATCAAATTGGAACTCTTGCGAATAATGTTGAAGATGCTGGATTATTATTAAGCATTATAAAGGGAAAAGATGAAAAAGATTCAATCTCACAACATTCTGAAGAAATAAATCTTAATGAGATTCAAAAAATACCAAAAAATTTTACTATAGGAATATTAAACTTTGAGATTCAAAATAAAGAAATACAGAATATAATAAAAAAAAGAATAGATGAAATTGCAAAAAAATATAATCTAAAAATTGAAAATATCAAAATTAAAAATATTGATTTGGCTATTGAAACATATTACCCTCTTGTCTATGTTGAATTCTTTTCTGGTACGAGAAAGTTTGATGGCAGAAGATATGGAAAAAGAATTGAGAATGCGGCCGGAGAAGAAGTTCTCAGAAGGATATTGGGTGGAAGTGAAATTTCTAGAGCAGAGTATGGAGGACGATATTATCACCAGGCATTAAAAATAAAGAATCTTATAGAGAAAGATTTTTCAGAGATATTCAAAAAAGTCGATTGTATAATTTCTGCAACTGTTCCAAAATTGCCTCATAAAATTGGCACTAAAATTTCAGTAAAAGAAATGTATGAATATGACGCTTTAACTGCCCCTTCAAATCTTGCGGGAAACTGTTCAATTAGTATTCCTGTTGGAGAAATTGGCGGAATTCCTATCGGAATGCAGATAATGTGCGATAAATTCCAAGAACAAAAAATGTTACAAATTGCAAGAGCATTTGAGAAATAATAACTATTCTGAAAAAGATAATAATCTTTAAAAATGAATATTGGTTTTTTCGAAGATGAAAATTGGCAAGGTGATTCTCGAATGGCTTGGACATGCTAGCTTTATGATTAAGACTTCTGAAAATAAATTAATCTATATAGACCCTTATTCGCTAAATTCTGAAAAATTAGAAAAAGCAGATTTAATTTTGATAACACATAGTCACCCAGATCATTGCAGCACTGCTGACTTAAATAAGATAATCAAACCAAACTCTAGAATTGTCGTGACTGCAGATTGCCAAAGTAAGATTGTAAGGACCAACATTCCTATAAAAATAGAAATTATTGAACCTGGGCATGAATTTGATTTTGGTAATATAAGAATCTCCGCAATTCCCGCCTATAACATTGATAAATCTTTTCATCCAAAAGATGAAGCTTGGGTCGGATATGTAATAAAAGTCGATGATGTTGTAATTTATCATGCAGGAGACACCGATGTTATTCCCGAGATGCAAAAACTTACCGGGCACAAAAAACAAGGAACAGAATTTGTTGCACTTATTCCTGTTGGTGGGAAATACACTATGAATCCAGAAGAAGCGCTTGAAGCCGTTAAAATAATAAAGCCTAATCTTGCAATTCCTATGCATTATGGTGGTTTAATAGGCTCAAAAAATGATGCTGAAGAGTTTGTAAGACTTTGTGAAGAAGAGGGAATAAACGCAAAAATTATTGAACCTTTTATTTAATTCTATCAAATTATCACAGAAGAATTTAAAAATAATGAGTGCCTCATTTCTTTAATATTAATTCAAACATCAAGTAGATTGGATTAACATTAATTTGTGAGGCGCTCTTTTTCTATAAATAGCTGGAAATGTGCGAAATATATAAACTTTTCGTAAATCCGGCAAAAATTATTGAAAGGAGGACAAAAAAGAAATGGTCTTAGATTTTGCAAAAGAAGCAATAGAAAATGCATCGACTCACTCTATTAACTTTGATGAGTTAAAGGCTGGAAAGGCTAACATTAAGGTTATCGGGGTTGGCGGATGTGGTTGTAACGCAGTAACATGGCTTTTTAACAAAGGAATTAATGGAGCAACAGTTTATGGGGCAAATACTGATGCTTTACACCTAAGTGTTACAAAGGCTGATGAAAAAGTTCTTATTGGAAAGGAATTGACAAGAGGACTTGGTGCTGGTGGTATGCCACAAAAAGCAAGAGAAGCTGCAAAAGAAGCTATTGTTGATTTGAAGAAAGCTGTATCTGGAGCAGATATGGTGTTTATTCTTGCAGGAATGGGCGGCGGTACTGGAACAGGCGCTGCACCGGTTGTTGCGCAACTTGCTAAAGAAACAGGGGCTGTTGTTATTGGGGTTGTTACAATGCCTTTTGAATCTGAAAAAGCAAGAATTGACAAAGCCGAATTTGGATTGCAGGAACTTAGAGAAGTTACAGATACAACAATTGTTCTTGATAACAACAGACTTGTAGACATTGCAGGGCAACTTCCAATTGAAGCTGCTTTCGCAGTTGCTAATGAGCTTGTAAGTACAATGGTAAAGGGAATTGTTGAAACAATTACTCTTCCAAGCTTAATCAACCTTGACTATGCAGATGTTTCTGCTATTATGAAAAATGGCGGCGTTGCAGTTATAGGAATTGGTGAAAGCGATTCTTCATCCCATAGAGTTACTGAAGCTGTTCAGCAAGCACTTACGAACCCTCTACTTGATGTGGATTACAAGGGTGCTACCGGAGCATTAATTCACGTAACCTGCGGGCCTGATTTGAAATTGGAAGAATTCGATACCATTGGTAGAACTGTTTCAGAAAATCTGAATGCAGATGCAAACGTTATTATCGGAGCAAGAATCAACAAAGAATTCCAGGGAAAAGTCAGAGTTATTACTATTATGACCGGCGTTAAGTCACCTTACGTACTCGGAAGAGATTCAGAAGAGACTTCAATGCCTGCTGTAAAAGAAATGTCTGATCTTGGAATAGAAATGTGGAGATAAACTGAAATCGTTTAATCTAAATTTTTTTAACTCGACTCCGGAGAAATCCGGAGTTTTTATTTTATTCGAAGGATATTTAAACTATAATTTTTTATTTAATGGAAAGAGATGGTAGAAGAAGAACCGATAGAAGCAGTTAAAATTAAAAGAATTGGAGTTTTATCCCTTGCAGGAACTTTTGCAATTGCCAATATTATTTCTGGATTTTTAATATCAATTATTTTGATTTTACTTATGCCATTAATTTCATCTTCATTTATACTGCCATTTCAAATGACTTCATTAACTATCATTTTTGTTGTAACTTTAGGCTTTGGATTAATTACTTTCATTTCTTTTATTATCGCAGGTCTCTTTTATAATCTGGCTGCATTAATAACCAAGGGAATAAAACTTTATTCTTAAATTGCCAGTAGATTTCTAAAACTATTATCTTAATTATTCGGGCTTTTCAGGAGTGTTCATCTTCTTCGTGCCGTGTGCATTGAAATAAAGAATTGTATCAAGATTTATTCTATTCCTTTTGGCTGTTTTTCCAGATTCATACCCTATAGGAAATACTGCTTCAATTTCCATTTTTGCAGGAATTTTTAATTCTTTTTTTATCATCCCTTCATCAAAATGTCCAACCCAGCATGTTGAAAGGCCCTTATCTTCTATTGAAAGTAGAAAATTCTCAATTGCAGCGCCTGCTTGCTGTCTTGAGTATATTTTACCATTATTTTCAAAAAGAGCTATAAGGCGTGAAGGATCAGAATAAATAACAACAACATAATGAGCTTGCGCAATAAATGGTTGCTCTGCTGCATTTGCAATTTTTTGTATCTTACTTTTATCATTTATAAGAACTAATTTTATTGTGAAATTCTTTCCTGCTGAAGGAGCAAATCTTACAGAGTCTATACATTCAATAATATCCCTCCAATCTGGCTTTTTGTCTTTGAAATTTCTCACGCTCTTTCTGGACTTTATCGCTGCTTCTACATTCATATTATTAATAAAAAATTGAAGTTTATAATAATTACTAATTTAGAAATTTATTACTCCTCCTCCAAGAACTTCTTTTCCTTTATAGAGCACTATTGCTTGCCCTTCTGAAACCCCCGTAATTGATTTATTCAAAATAACTTCAAATCTTTTCTTGTTTTTGTTATAAAATAATTTGGATGGAATTAATTCTCCTACTTGACGGATTCTTGAATAAACCTTCATTTCCTTTTTTTTAATTGAGTTTATCCAATGTGGATCAGAAATAATGATATCTTTCCTATAAAGGATAGGATGGCCTTCTGGTGCTGCAATAATTATATTCCTCTTTGCATCTTTTTTTGCGACATACCATCTTTTTACTTGCTCATTTTCTTTATCTCTTTGGACATCAAAACCATATCTTGGACCGAGTCTTTGGCCGATTGTATAATAATAAATCCCATCATGTTCTCCGATAATTTTCCCATTCGGGTCAAGGATTTTTCCATTTTTGGCTTTCAATTTCTTTTGCAAGAAATCTTTTAGATTTATTTTCCCAATGAAACAAATTCCCACTGTTGATTTCTTATTGAAATTCGGAAAACCTGCTTTTTTTGCAATTTCTCTTACTTCTTTTTTTGTATAATCTCCGATTGGAAAAAGAGAATGCCTTAATTCATCTTGGGTTAATCTGTATAAAAAATAAGACTGGTCTTTTGACTCATCTTTAGCTCTCAGCAATTTGTAACTTCCTCTTGCTTTTTTAATCCGAGAATAATGTCCGGTTACTATAAAATCAGCCCTCCTCTTTTTGGCTTCTTCTATCAATTTTGGGAATTTTATCTTCTGATTGCAATCCACATCCGGATTTGGAGTTATCCCCATTTTATACTTTTTGAACATTTCATCAACAACATCTTTTTTGTATTCTTTTTCATAATCTAATGTTATTAACTGAATATCTAATGCAGAAGCGATTTGTGCTGCTATTCTTCTTTCTTCTCTCCAACTACATTCTCCAAGCTCATTTTTTGTATCACTCCAGTTTTTCATAAAAGCTCCAATTACTTCGTAGCCTTTATTTTTCATCATGAGTGCAGCTACACTAGAGTCTACTCCCCCAGACATTGCAACAAGGACTTTTAGTTTTTTCATATTCATATTATCTAAACAGAATTTAAAAACGTCCCGGAGAGGACTCGGACCTCTGACCCCATGATTAACAGTCATGTGCTCTACCAACTGAGCTACCGAGACATATTTTTAGGAATAAAGAAGGATATTTAAAAATGTTTATTTTAAGCCCAAATCAATAATTGGCTTGACTTGATGCTTTTCTAGATACTTGTAAACATTTGCCTGTTTTGCGCCCCTTATCAGGTTTATGACTGCTTCCTGCGCGATTTTCATTCTTTCAGGATGTCCTATTATTCCGACCTCATTATTATGGACTTCAAAGAAGCAATCGGTCAATTCTCCGAGCGTTTTCATTGTTTTTCCTTGTGTTCCAATAATTCTTGCCTTAATTACAGCCATATCCTTTCTTTTCGTATAATCTTTTATGCTGAGAATATTAAATGAAAGTTCTTTTTCTTTGATCATCAATGCAATTTCTATTTTGAATCCGAAATTCACGGCATTGATAACTTGCTCAGCTTCATACTCATCCAAGGGGTCTCCATCCAGATGAAACTCTTTTCCTCTATTTGAAATTTTTAAATGGAGTGCCTCTTCTAGTCTCGTTTTCTCTTTTACAAGATGTCCTACTTTTTCCGCTATTATTTTTTTCATTTTAAAATTCCTTCTTCTTCCAAAATTTCTTTGTGATTATATGCAAGTTTCATGTCTTTTATTTCCTTCGGTTTGAACCATTTAACTTCGGAAGTTTCATCTTTTGGCTTTGGCTCTCCGAAGATTTTGCAATAGACAGCAACGCTTAAACTTTGGGCAGGATATTCTTTTGTCGGCAAATTCATGAGGGGTTTTCCATATTTGATAAATTCTGAATTAACGCCCAACTCTTCTTTAAGTTCTCTTTTTATTGCTTCTTCAACTGTTTCTCCATACTCAATCAAGCCTCCTGGAAGCCCCCAAAAGTTAGGATAAGTGAAAGAAGCCTTGTCTCTTTTTCCTAAAAGTATTTCGCCTTTTGAATTTCTTATTATTGCAGGCACACCGGGAACTATGCGTTTACCGAATAAAAGTTGCATACCTAATCTTAAGATTCCTTTGGACATTTTAGAATTCAGACTGCTCGTCTTTTAGATAACCCTCTTTTCTTAGCCAAGCAATTTGATTTGGACGATATTTTAGAAGGACATCTGCTTTGTCTTTATCGAATTCCCATGGCTTTACTATGACAACATCTCCAGGACGAAGCCAAAGTTCTCTTTTCAGCCTGCCTGGGACTCGGCAGTTTCTTGTTTTTCCATCAAGACAATTTACGAGCATTTTGTTTCCGCCTAGTCTTTGCTCTATAATTCCGATTATCTCATCGCCTTTGGGCAAGGGTGCACGGACTATGCTTTCCTGCTCTCCTTCCTGTTGTTGATGGTCAAATTTCTTTTTCTGTTGCATACTAAATAAAAAATGTGGTGATTTATAAAATGTTTGAGAATTACAACAAAATCATAACAAAAGGAATATTTTGAATTCGCTTTATGCCCTCTTTAGCGACTAAACCAAGTTCAATCGCAAGAGAAACTGATTTTTCACCAACTATATTAAACGTTGCATCTTCTACGGCTCTTCTTCTTATCAATTTTATTATTTCCTCTTCAGAGACTTCTTGCCCTTTGTAAAAACTCTCTTTTACGTCTAATTGAAATTTTCCTTCTTCAAAATATTTTCCGATTAGTTCAGAATCACAGATAGCAATTACTTCTCTGTAGGAGTTGTGTATCTTAAAAAACATGTACTAAAGGATTTCATTTATTTTTTGCGGCGAAATCTTTTGAAACTACACGCCAGCATTCGTAACTACCCTGCTTCGACTTTGTTACGGCAAAGTTTCTTCCACTTTTATTAACAATTTTGTAATCACTAGTTTTGAATTTACTCTTTGTCTTAACGTCAAAGAATTCAAGCTCTTCTTTCATTGTTTTACCTCCTTTAGTTTAATTATAAGCATGGACTATTGAATATAACCTGCTTTTAAAACTTTTAGATTATCAGATTTTGCTTACGGGATGTTTAGCCCCGCATGCTAAGCAGTGAATAAATGTTAATCTTTCATCTTTAATCAGTTCTGTATCTGGCTTGCCACATTCTTTGCAAAGCACAAATTCTTTTACATACTCTTCTATCTTTTGATTTATCTTTGCACTTGGAACTTTTTGATTTAGTATTAGTCTATCTCCATCAATTTCTCCGGAAGATGCCAATTGCTTCAATAAAAATTTCTGAAAATGTTCGGGGTTTCTTCTTAAGTAAGATACAATGTGGGAAAAATTTGTAATTATAGTTTTTTTCCCTTCAAATAGGCCCTGTGCTTTTGGAATTTCAAATCTCTCCCCATTTCCTTCAGGTGCCTTCAATTTCTTGTATGCTTCATTCAGCAATTCTTCATATGTTTCCATAAAATTTATTCTCGGTTTTAATATATAAATCTTTATAAAAGAAGAAAAAAAGAGACTTTAATGGAAAAAGCTATTTCGGAAATTAAAGGTCTTGCAAGGCAAGTGTTTGACATAAACGGATTTGCAGGGAGAATAACCACTAATGGTGGAGGTTCAATGTTAATCTGGAGCAGGGGATTGATTCCGAAAGTTATTGCAAAAATTGTGCCGGATATAGACAAGATCTATGTAATGAGTAAAAGATATGAAGAAAAGGCCAAAGAATTTAGGAATCAATATCAATCAAGATTTCTACCAGAAGGAAAGAGCGCAACATTAGAAATAAGCTATGATTAACCAAGCCAACGCACTTTTCCAGGACGAGGTTCAAATATAATTCCTTCTTCAAGAAGTTTTTGAATTTCCTGATTTATTATATCGGCGGATGTCTCTCTGTGAGCCATAATTATTTTATCAACATATACCCCTCCCTCTTCCTCAGAATTTTTTATGCTATTCAAAATATTGTCTCTTATTGCTCCTTTATCAGATGGGGCAATAATAACTGCAGGAGCCGCTTTTTCAAGTTCTATTTTTCTTATAAGAAGATATTTGGGGTCTTGGATCTTTATTATCTCTGGGGAAATATAAACTTCATTATTGAAACTTCTTAATACACCAATAACAATTACTGTCTGCCCTTGATTTAAATTTTCCAATTTATCCACGTCATCTCCGAATGATTTTAATTTTATCTGACCTGAGCCGTCATCAATCGTCAGAAAAGAATATCTTTTTTCATTGGTGCTGTTATACTTTTCTATTATGTTGCCTACCAAATTTACTCTTACAATTTTTTTATCGCCTAATTCAAGAAAAATAAATTTTTCCCCCTCTAATACAGGCTTTCCTACTAATAAATCTCCGATTCTTAGTTTGTATGCAACATTCCTTTTGAAATCTTGTTGTGCCATTTTACATCTTCTGGATAAATCCTGGCTTTGGTTTAAATATCATGCTTTCTCTTTCCAACTGAACAAGAGCATCATTTAATTCATCTTTTCCGACCCTTCCTTCCAGCTCTTTCTCTATTTCTTCTATAGGAATCATTTTTCCGATTTTTCCTTCCAGCTCAGAGATTATATCCCTTACCATGAAGATTTTATTCCTTTGTGATGATGTAATTCTGCTGCTGATTCTGTCAATATCAAAAGTTTTTGATTCATAATCATAACCAACCTGCATCAAATAGAATTTCATAATGTCTATAGCTCTTTTTGCATCTTCTTTTGTCGCAGTACTGCTAAGTCTCATTTTTGCAGAAGCCTCAGACATTCTTATTAAAGCTTCAAGCTGTCTTGCAGAAATTGGAATAGGCCTCATAGCACTTTCTGTTGCAACAGGCATATTTCTTAAATCAACATAGAATTTTTCAATCTCTTTCATTGCCTCTTCATTCAGTAGGGGTTTAAATCTTTGTCGGGCATATGCGATATACTTTCTTAAAATATTTGTTGGGATAAGAGCTTCTGATGCTTCATTTCTATTATGCTCATATAAAACGTGGGCTGCGATTCTTTGGTCTTTAACTTTGTCAGGAATATCTCTTAATGTGAAGATAATATCAAATCTGTTGATTAATGTTGGAGGCAAATCAATTTGCTGTGCAACTGGTTGGTAAGGATCGAATCTTCCAAATTTTGGATTTGCTGCCGCAAGAACAGAAGTCTCGCTTCTCAAAGTCGCCTGAACATTTGCTTTTGAAATCGTAATTGTTTGCTGTTCCATCGCTTCATGCATGGCGCTTCTATCATTGGGATCCATTTTTTCTAATTCATCAATGCAAACAATTCCTTTATTTGCCAGAACCATTGCCCCTGCTTCCAAACTCCAACCACGGAGATACTCATCTCTTACAACTGTTGCTGTAAGTCCTGCACCTGAAGCAGATTTTCCAACTACATATCTTCCTTTTGGAGAAATATCGGCAATGAAATTTAATGTAACCGATTTTGCTACTCCGGGGTCACCGATAAGAAGTATGTGAATATCCCCCCTTTTTTTCTGACCATCTGCATAAACCTTTCTGACTCCGCTAAATAACTGGAGAATCAAAGATTTCTTTATTTCTTCATAACCCCAAACTCCCGGTGCAATGCTTTTTGCAAGATTGTCGAATAATGCCGGGTCTTGTGAAATTTCAATAATTTGTTTTTCATCTTCTTCTGAAATATCAAGCTCTTCAAAAGTTTCCTCCATTGAAATGATGTTGTTGGCCTCTATCGCTAATTCAAATCGTGTTGAAAGACCCCCCGATGGAAGAGGCACAGGAACTTCTTTTAAAACTCCAATGACCTTTATCCTGCTTCCAGGAGTTGTTTTTTCTTCCATTTTCGGTTCTACTAAATCTTCCTTTACGAAAACATTTATTTTCTTTGGCTGCTCTCCTCCGGTTAAAGATTCGGGGGTTTCTTCTAATACCAGTCTCTGAGTATCAACCATATCTTTTGATTTGAGATTGAAACCGCCTTTTCTTCCACATGAGCATCTTGTCGGTTCTCTAAATTTTCCTCCTAGCTGAAGGACAGAAAGGATTGTTCCGCATGAAGGGCATTCAAATTTTGCATTAACAACCTGAGGACGGACATCAGAAGACTGCCTAATTATCCCATCAACAACTATCAATTCATTAAGATGCTTTGAACGCATATTTCTTATTTTCAGAAAGTAGTTTTCAGGAAGATTTGTAAGCCTGACTCTTGGTTTTGTCAGTAATCCTGATTCTTCAATTGCAACTTCTATCAAAGCGATAGTATCTTCAGGGAGCTGCAAGAATCTCATCAGATAGGCTATTAGAGAATTCTGTGATTTTCATAAAGTCCAAAAAAAGCACATTATTCCTTTTCCTTAAGGAATCTCCAAGTTCTTTCTTGTAGAAATCGAAAAAGTTCTTTGCTTCCATAACCAGGTCTTCTCTGGACCTTTTGGCCTCTATTTTTTCATCTGCCATGCTTTTAGGAAAGCTTCTGGTTTTTATAAATTTGTATAGAAATATGTAAATAATAAGATATAACTTTCTCTCTGCTGGATAAGAACTATAAGCGGTTTTATTCCTGAATAAAAGCTTTTAAATAAGTTTTATTCTTAAAAAAGATATAATAGTGAGCCTATAGCTCAGCCCGGTTAGAGCACCGCTCTTATATGAATGTGCTTCGTTAGGAGCATATCTTTCATGGTATAAACTAAGAAAGGCGGGGGTCCACGGTTCAAATCCGTGTAGGCTCATAGATGATGAAAGGAGGTTGAAATGATAACAGGACATAGTATTTTGGGAATGATTCAGAATTATTCGGGAATGATGTGGCCTAATTTAAGTCAATGGGTAGGGCCCATTATAGGTGCAATGATCCTATTTGCAATTGTGTTTTTTGTTGGACTTTGGATTTACACATCTTTTGCTTATATGAAAATTGCAAAGAAGCTTAAATACAAGCATCCAGAACTCGCATGGATTCCTTTTGCAAGAGGCGCAATGATATTGCAACTAGGAGGATTTAACTGGGCTCTGATATTTTTGGTTCTTATTCCGATAGTTGGATGGCTCGCTTTGGCTATTCTTTTCTATATCTCTAAATGGAGAATATTTGAGAAGAGAAAATATTCAGGATGGCTCGCTTTGATTCCAATA
The DNA here is from genome assembly GCA_963779925.1 of uncultured Nanoarchaeota archaeon. Classification (GTDB taxonomy): domain Archaea; phylum Nanobdellota; class Nanobdellia; order Pacearchaeales; family GW2011-AR1; genus JAKLIN01. Next base: position 31,517 of record CAVZZS010000007.1, read on the forward strand.
GCAGGGATGCTCCCATATTTATCTGTATTTGCAGGAATCGCTTTCCTAATAGTTTTGGGATACGTTGCATGGCAGGATAAGAAAGGAAGATAAACATAATTTATTTATTTTTTATTTTTAGGTATATTTAAAAATGAGGGACGCGGATTTCCCTTTATGCCCCCATAGTTCAGAGGCCAAGAATGCGGCCCTTTCACGGCCGTGACCCGGGTTCGAATCCCGGTAGGGGCATTAAATTTTCTTTACCATATAAAATCCTTCCAAATCGTAGCCGAGTTTTCTGTAATACTCTCGCACGCCGATTCCTGAGATAATTGATAGTTTGTTGATATTGTGCTCTCTTGTAATCTTTTCTGCTTTTTCAAGAAGCTTTTTCCCAAGTCCGATATGTTGTGCTGCATCAACTTCTTTCTCTCCAATTTTGACACTGTGTCCGTAAATATGAAGTTCTCTAACTATCGCTTTTCCATTTGCAATTCTTAATCTTAACAAGCCAAACAAAATATCTTCTTTATTCACGAATTGCAGAAAGAATTCTTTTCCGCCAGAAGCAGGGTATTCCATAACTTTCAAACTAACATTAGTATCCTCTGGTTTGTTGAAACCAACCTCTCTCATTCTGATTTCTTTTATCTCACTTTTGTCTTTCCTGAAATCATGTTCAATGTCTTTTCTCAAATCGAGCTTTTCCAAACCATCCACTAATTTTTCTTTGGGGAACTCCCTCATGATTCTCATCACTCTACAATATTCTGGAATAATTTTCATCATCTTTTCGATTATATCTCTTGTCTGATTTTCATCGTACGGTTTGTATCCAATTATCTTGTGAGTTCTTGCAAGAGGGGAGTCTTCAATAACCTGACATGGATAGATCTTAATCTGATCTGGACGAAAACGCTCATCATCAAAAATCTTCTTGAACAATTCAATATCATTTTCTGGATTACTGTAAGGCAGCCCAGGCATGATATGATATCCCAGTTTGAATCCTGCATTTTTTAGATTCTTAGAAGCTTCAATAACATCTTTTACTTTGTGCCCACGATTTGTTCTTTTGTATAATTCATCATTTGGCATCTGAACTCCAATTTCAACTCTTGTTGCCCCGAAATCAAGCATTCTTTCAATTTCTTCCTGAGAACAGTTATCAGGACGATTTTCAATGCACATTGCAATACACCTATGTTCTGCTGTTTCGTTTATTTTTTTTGCAGTTGCCAAATCTGGAGAATCAATTCCATTTAGAGCATCATAGCATCTTTTTATGAATTCATACTCGTAATCTTTTGGGTATTGAAGAAAAGTTCCGCCCAGAATTATTAACTCGATCTTATCTGTGGGATGTCCCATCATATTCAAAACGTACAATCTATTTTTCACTTGAGCATAAGGGTCAAACTGCAAGGTCAAAGCTCTCATTATTGCAGGACTTTTATTTGTATAACTTTGTGGAACATACTCTCCTCCAGGACAGTAAATGCATGTTCCATGGTTGCATTTTCTAGGTTTGAGAACAACAGTTAAAGGTGTGACTCCTGAAATTGTTCTTACTGGCTTCTTCAAAATGCCCGTTTCCATTAAATTCGTTGTTAGGAAATTCTTTTAAACTTTTTTGATTTAATAAATTTATGAAATCTAAAATTTCTCAGAACAAAATCTGGGAAGAGATTGCTGAACCCTGGAAAATCTTCAGAGTCAAGCCTGTTGAAGAAGTCATGGAATTTTTGAAAGACAAGAATGGCAAAGTTCTTGACTTAGGGTGTGGAAGCGGGAGAAATTTTACGAAAACAAAAGGGAAAATCTATGGTGTTGATTTTTCCAACAATATGCTTAAGTTTGCAAAAATTCATGCAAAAAGAAAGAAAATTAATGTAATCCTGAAAAAAGCTGAAGTTAACAAACTTCCATTCAAAAATAATTTTTTCGATGCTGCAATTTTCATTGCTGTTTTGCATTGCGTCCCTGATGAAAATAAAAGAAAAAAAGCATTAAAAGAACTGTTTAGAGTCCTTAAGCCAAACTCTAAAGCTTTGATAACTGTTTGGGACAAAAATATAGAAAGATTCAGAAAATCTCCAAAAGAGTTGTTTCTTCCTTGGAAACATCTTGGAAAAGAATATCTCAGATATTATCATTTATATGACAAGAAAGAATTTCTCCATTTGCTCAGGGAAGTCGGATTTGAAATAATTGAAGCATATGATTCCAAAAATCCTCATGGACTCTATTCTAAGAAAAATCTAGAAGTAATTGTCAGAAAGCTGGAATAATTACTTGCCTTTCTTGAATACGCTAACTAAATCAAAGAATGATTTTTTTTCAAAGTCGATTATTTTATTTGTCTTTAATTCTATGTTAACTTTTATCAAACCAAACATGGAAATGAAAACTGTTCCAGTTAGATAATCTTTATCTTCTAATTTTTGAAGTGAAAATATCAATTTTTGGATCCTGTTGGTTATTCCATGAGCTTTCATTTTTTCAATAATTTGTTTTTCAATTTCATCAAAATCAATATCAAAATCAAGCGAAATTTTTTCAGGAACTTTCTTTTCTAATAAATCTATAATAGTCATTTTAATATTCTGTTCCATCTGGAAACTTGCCATACTTTCTTTTGAAGGGACAAAGAAATCTAAATGTTGCTTATTATCGCTTCCTTCTTTATCAATTGTAAAAAATCCAGAACATAAAAATGCATCCGGGTTTTCTTTCATAAATTTTTTATAATTGCTATTTTCCTGAAGTTGTCGCAGATAATACTTGAAATTCATTTTCTTTCTCTAATCTCTTTGCTTAATTCTTCTATGAAACTTTCTAATCTTGATGATCTTATCTTGCTATTTCCTTTTTCTCTTATTGCGATAGAATTGTCTTTTTCTTCTTTGTCTCCAATAACAATGATATAAGGAATTCTCATTATTTCTGCTTCTTTGACTTTTGCAGGCACAGTTGTCTGCCTGAAATCTGCATCAAGCCTTATGTTTGGAATCCTTTTTCCAATTTCTTCAACAACTTTCTTTGCATACTTTTCATTTCTATCTGTAAATGAGATTATTCTTACTTGCATTGGAGCAAGCCAAGTAGGTAAACGACCATTTGTATGCTCAAGATATATTCCTATGAATCTTTCTAAGCTCCCGTAAATTACCCTATGCAACATAACAGGACGTTTTCTACTATTGTCGCTATCAACATATTCAAGTTCAAATCTTTCCGGCATTGAAAAATCAAGTTGAATTGTTGAAAGTTGCCATGTTCTTCCAAGAGAATCTTTGACATGGAAATCAATCTTTGGCCCATAGAAAGCGCCATCTCCTTTATTGATTTTATATCTAAATTTTTTCTTTTTCAAGGAGTCTTCTAATAGCTTTTCAGCTTTATCCCACATTTCATTTGTTCCAATTCTCTTTTCGGGACGTGTTGAAAGTTCAATATGATCGAATTCTAATTTGAATTTTTTATAGAATATATCAATCAAATCCATTATTGCGAAGATTTCTTTTTCTATTTGTGCTTCTGTGCAGAAGATATGTGCATCATCTTGGGTGAATTGTATAACTCTGAATAAACCCGCCAAAACACCAGAAAGTTCAACTCTGTGAACAATCCCCATTTCTCCAACCCTTAATGGCAATTCTTTATAGGATTTTGGCCTATTTTTGTAAACCAGCATTCCTCCCGGGCAATTCATGGGTTTTACCAGAAATTTTCTTTTTTCATATTCTGTCGTGAAATTATTATCCTTGTATTTTTCCCAATGTCCCGAAATCTGCCAAAGCTTTTTATCCATAATTTGAGGAGTTGAAATTTCCTGATATCCAGAATTTTTATGGACTTCCCTCCAGAAATTTATCAATTCATTTCTTATTATCAAACCATTATTGTGCCAGAAGACCATTCCAGGAGCTACTTCCGAAAAGGAAAACAAATCCATTTCATTTCCAATTATCCTATGGTCATTTTCTTTTAATTTAGAAGTATCAAGTTTTGATTTTGAAATCTCTCTTAAAAGTTGCTTTGGATCATACTCTTCAGATCTTTCTTTTCCCTGAAATTTGATTTCCCTTGATAATTCTGATAAAGGATGCCCTTTCACTTTCAATTCAAATTCCTTGTAGTAGCCAAAAGGAGCTCTTACAACTTCAAACTTCTTTTTTTTGAGTTCTTTTTCGGCTTCTTCAAGAATTTTTATTGCTAATTCGGGATTCCCGAGATTTGAAGATAAGTGTGCATAGGGATATAGAACAATCTTTTTGTCATTAACTTGACTTGATATATCCTCTATATTCTTTACGAGCTCTTTTACAGAGCCCATAGTGTCTGTTTTTTCAATAGCAGTAAGAATTACAAGCGGTTCCTTTACAATCTGCTCTTTTTTCCTTTCTTCGCTAAGCTCTTCCGGATTTTTCAGAGCCTTTTTTAGGGGCTTAAATTTTATATAATCACAGTGCAAACTTAGAATCTTCATCTTGGAATTTAGAGATAGAAGAAGTTTATAAAATTAATTAAGAAGGAGATTAATCTTTCAGCAAAAACTTCTCAATTTGTTTCTTTGCTTCCGCTTTTTTCTTTTTATGCTCTTCCAGAAAATCATTGATTCTGCTAATTAAAATCTCCTTAAGCTCAGAGGTTAGAAGTTCCCCTGATTTATAATCGTCATATATCTTTCGTAATTTTTTATCATCTGGTTCAAAAAACATTTTTAGATATTGGAATGAAACATCAATATCTGGGTCTCCCCCTAACTTTCTATGCTCTTCTATGCTTTTTTGCCCTCCCGAGAAGGCATATTTCTTTATTTTCTGTTCGACTGTTTTTTTGTCATCATCTAAAAAGATCACACTTAGCCCTGAGCTTGATGAAGACATTTTTATTTCACCATAAAGAGAAGGCATAAATTTTGCATGAATCGCAGCAGGTTTTTCGAAATCAAACTGCTCTGCTATATCTCGGGTCAATCTTATGAAGGGATCTTGATCTATTGCAACAGGAACAAGAGTCATTTGCTTTCCCTTATAAAATTGAGGAAATAATATGTGTGCTGCTTGCATTGCAGGATAAAAGCTCCAACCGATATTATTTTCTGGCTTTAGGCCAAATGCCGCCTTTGCAGTTGAATAAGTTATTTTTTTTGCGACTTGCGCGGCATATCCATAAATCTTTGTGTAAGCAAAATCCTGAAATATGAATGTCTTGCCCGGCTTGAATCCTAATGCAATCAAATCAAGAATATTGTCCTCAGCATATTCAAAGCTTTTTTCATAGCTCAGACCTTCTTTTACAAAAAATTTCTCATCATCTGAAATCGGGATATAAACATCACAATCAAAAGTATCTTGAAGTGATTTTACAATTAAAAAAGGAACAAGATGTCCGAGATGCATCCTTTCACTTGGACCTCTTCCAGTCAAAACAGAAACCTTATGGCCTTTCTTTGCTTCCGAAATCCATTTTTCAATATCTCTGTGCGCAAAATAGATGTCTCTTTTTATTAGCGGATGGATATCTCCAATTGATTTCTTAATTTTTTCATCGATTTTACTGACGCCAAAATCTTTTATTAATCGATCATAATTTATTTGCCCAGAAACTTCCCAAGGAGTAATGTGAAGCGTCTCTCTCTTTTTCCTCATTCCAATCTAAGATTGAATTTCTTTTTAAATATTATCTACTAAATATTTATAAATATAAAATGGTATATAAAGAAGATAAAAATGAGGAAGATAAATCTTAATTTAATAATAATTTTAGCATTTGTTTTTATGATTTCTTTTGTTTCCGCAGATTCCATGCTTCAGTGGAACTCGCAACCAAATATGCTATACAATCTAGGAGATGTTGTAAGCACTTCTGCAACTGTTAGCGGTACAAATTTTTCAGCTTTTTTAATTTGTAATGATATTGTTCAGAATACGCAATTTCCAACTTTCAATAACCTGCTTTTAACCAATTTTACTGTTCCACTTCAGTTCAGAGTGACTCCTAATAGTGTCGGGGGATATACTGGAGCATGCCAAATAAGAGGGATTTTGGATGGCGCTACTTTTTATACTTCTCAATTTCAGATTTCAAATGCAGTAAATGTTACTGTTTCTTCATCTGAAAAAGAATTTCAACCAGGGAATCAAATTTCTCTTTCTGGAACTGCAATAAAGCAAAATGGTCAGAATATCAACGGAGTCACCAATATTAACATCAGTTTTGGAAATGGTTCTATTTATCAGAATTCAGCTCCGGTAAATAATGGAAATTTTTATTTCAATATTACTCTGCCACAGAATGCTGCAGCAGGCCAATATTTAGTAGATATAATCGCTTCTGAATTAGACTCTTCTAATCAAATTACAAATACAGGATATACCTCCTTCAATATTCTTATTGATCAAGTACCAACAAGTTTGAATCTTGTACCTCAAAGCGATCAGAGTATCATGCCGGGACAAACTTATAGTATTAAAGCGATTTTGTATGATCAAACAGGAGAAAAAATAGATTCTGCAGTTAATTTTACAATAAAGAATAGTCAAGGTGAAGTCATGGATCAGGAGACTACTCGTACTGATTCTGTTTTGGATGTGCCAATTAGTTATAATGATCTTCCTAACTCTTGGAGCATTTCTGCAACTTCAATGGGTTTAAATTCTCAGTCAAATTTTATCGTGTTAAAAAATGCGACTGTTTCTGCTACTTTAACTAATAGAACGCTTTTAGTTACTAATATTGGTAATGTCCCCTACAACAATCAGATTTTGGTAAAACTTGGTAATCAATCTGTTTTGTTTAATGTTTCTTTAGATGTCGGGCAAAGCCAAAAATATATTTTGAGTGCTCCAAATGGAGATTATTCTATTGAAGTTTTAAACTCTGAAGGTAATAATTTATTTAATGGAGACGTCTCCTTAACAGGAGAAGCTGTTAATGTTCAACAAGCTTCAAAAAATGTTTTGAGTTTTCTTCAATATCCTTGGGTTTGGGTAGTTGTTCTGCTAATTTTGGTTTTTGTAATATTCTTCTTATTCAGAAGGTCACATAAAAAGAGATTCTCGAAAAGAATAGATTTGAACAGGAAGTTTAGACTTAAAGATGGCATTGTAGTTTCTGGTAGAAATAATGTTGCTTCTTCAAGAGATAGAATGGTAAAGAGCCGAAATGTTGCGGATTTTTCACCTTCAATACAAGGCGAGAAGCAGAGTTCAAGTATAGTCTGTATTAATATTAAGAATTTCGAAGAAGTCAGATCTGGGAAAGGAGGAATAATGGAAACAATGAACAGATTAAAGTATATAGCTGATGAATCAAAGGCAGTTGTATATGAAAATGGCAGTTATTTCTTCTTCATTTTTGCTCCGGTAAGAACAAAGACATTGAATAATGAATTGGTAGCTATAGAGAATGCAGAACAGATAAAAAGAATTTTGGACGATCACAATAGATTGTTAAAACAAAAGATAGATTTTGGAATCTCTATAAATTATGGTATGATTATTGCGAAACAAGGAATAAATGGGCTGAAGTTCATGAGTCTTGGGAATTTGATTTCAATTGCAAAGAAATTAGCTTCTCTATCTAAAGGTGAAATTGTATTGAGCAAAGAAGTAAGAAACAGAGTTGCAACAGATGTTAAAACAGACAAGCAATCAAGTGGAGATTTGGAATTTTACCCTTTGATTGAAGTTAGAAACAGAGAAAAAAGCCAGAGATTTATAAAAGAGTTTATGAGCAAGATGGAGAAAGAAGAACAAGAAAGCAATAAGAAATTTTTCTAATTATTCAAAATTTCATCAAAATCAATTTCTAATAATGCGACAGGCATTCTTATTTTCCAATTCCTTAAAATTCTAGGATGAACTTCTCCTATAAACCCAATCTTTTTATTTTTTAGAAATACTTCTGCAACTCTTCCTTGAATAAAGTAACTAGGACATTCTTTTGGCTCTTCAAGTTTAATTTCCAAATTTTGCATTTTGAATAGATAATTCAAGATTTGTTTTATCTCCGTGAAATTTCCCGGGGATATAGCTAAACTCAAATTTTCCTTCTCACAAGGGTAATTGTCCTTTAGAAAAAATACTTTTCCAATTTCAAATATTCTCTGGGGGAATTCATTATTTACGTTCTCTGAAAATATCTTCAAAAGATAATGGGTTAAATTGTTTCTTAGAATATTATAATCTGTTTTTGAATTCTCTATTCCGATGTATCCAGATTCTTCTTTTAATCCCATCTTTTCATATTGATCTTTTATAGTGGTTAGATGATAATTAGATACTTCAAGTATATTCAAGCCGGTTAAGATTTCTGAAACTTTTCTTTTTATAGTCTCTTTTGGACTTTCCTGCCCGATAGTTGAGATTTCAGGAATTTCTGGGATAAATTTATCATAGCCATAGGCAATTGCTATGTCTTCTATAATATCGACTTCATGAAGAATATCTATTCTCCAAGGAGGAATTTCAACAATATTTTTATTGCAGTCAAATCCCATTTTTTCGAGCAATTTCTTTATATCTTTTTCTTTTAAATCTAATCCTAAAATTTTGTTAACCCTTTCAGGATTAATCTGAATTTTTTCGGCTTCAAAATTTGGCGTAATCTTTTTCTCTCTGCCATATTCTACTTCGATTTCAAATATCTCTCCGCCCATATCTGCCAAAACAGAAACTAGAATATTCAAGCATTTATTCAAAACGTCTAAATTAAATCCGGAGCATTCTACAAACATGTCTCTAGTTTTTTCTGTTATTCTACCCGTGTCATGTGAATTAATTACTGGCGGCATACTCAGTATTTTATCTTCATAATCTATGAAAACAGGAAATTTCGCCTTTCCTGCAAGCAAATGTGCATATTCTTTCCCGGCCTGATGCCGCTGCAATATTTCAAGTCCGGACATTTCTTTTTCAGAATCCAGGGGCCTGAACTTTATTTTGTCTGGTTCAAGAGCCTTAAACGTAATCGGGAATTTTATTTTTTCTACAGGATATATGCCAATTGCAAGTTTTTTCCTTTTTCTTCCAAGAGTTGTATGCAATTTCTCCTGAATTTCAATTAATTCTTTTATCCTCTCAGAATCTAGTTTAACTCCTTTTATAACAGCACAAGCAGTATATGGGCGTATCTCTTTTAGAGAATTGTCTACAATTACCTTGTAATCTTCTTTTGATTTAGAAATTTTATACTTTCTCATTCCTGCATTCTTTTCGAGAAATGTCAACAAAGCTCTTTTGAATCCATGATAAGACAGCAGGTCTGGACGATTCGGAAATACCTCGATTTGAAGTTCTTCTTTTGTTAGTTTTTCTATTGGAGTTCCAAGAAGGGCTATTTTCTCTTCCATTTTCTCATCTATCTTTCCTATTTCTTTTTCAAACTGGTTTCTATTTATTGAGACTATTGCCATTTTATTTTCTTAATCTTTCAGCCAATTTATTTAATTCCTCTTTGCTGGAGGGTTTTGCCCTTTCCGGATTTAGATCATTTCCTTTTTCTACAGGAACGAGATGAACATGAATGTGGGGGACTCCAAATCCCTCTATTGCCATTCCTATTCTTTTTGAATTTAATTTTAATTTTAATGTTTTGGCCATCGCTTTTGCTTTTAACATTAATATATTGTATTCTTTATCATTTAAATCAAAGAGATAATCTGAATGTTTTTTAGGAATTAATAATACATGTCCCGGATTTATTGGATTAACATCTAAGAAGGCTAAATGATCTTTATCCTCCCAGATTTTTACAGCAGGAATTTCTCCTTTGATAATTTTACAAAATATACAATTTTCCATTTATGTTTTCATCCAGAATTTTATTTTTCTTAGCATGTTCAAATCATTTTTGTATACTTCTCTTAAGTCTTTTATCTCATAATAACTCATTATCATTCTGTCGAATCCTGGACCCCAGGCTAAGACGGGAATATCTTCTCCTAATAATGGAATTGTTACCTCTGGTCTGAACATTCCGGCTCCTCCGAGTTCAAGCCATATTTTTCTCTCAGGATGCCAAACATCTATCTCAACACTTGGTTCTGTATAAGGAAAATAACTCGGCCTGAACCTTATTTTTTCAAAGCCCATTTTCTCGAAGAATTGCTTGAGATATCCCAGAAGATGTCTGAAATTAGCATTTTTGTCGGCTACAATACCCTCTGTTTGATTAAACTCAAATCCGTGGCTCCAGTCTACAGTTTCATTTCGGAAGCATTTTCCAAGCGCATAGAATTTTTGTGGCAGTTCACCTATTTTTAATTTTGAGAGCGTTTGTGCAGACAAACTTGTTGTATGGGTTCGCAAAACAGATTTCCTTGCTTCCTCCTCACTCCATTGATATTGCCACCCTTTACTTTTATCCACCCCCTTTTCATGACTCTCTTTTATTCTTTTGACTAATTCTTTTTCGGGAAGAGCGGATTTTTTATTTATGAAAAATGTATCTGCTAATTCCCGTGCAGGATGGTCTTGTGGCTGAAAGAGTGCATCAAAATTCCAAAATGAACTTACAATCATATTCCCAGTCATCTCTTTGAAACCCATATCTGTCCATGCTCTTCTTGCATAATCTGCGGCTTGATTTACAAAATGTCTTTTCCCGCCGTTAATACTCGGTACAGAGGATAAAATATCATAAGTCCTAAACTTTTTACCTTTCCATAATTTTTCAGATTTTATAATATCGGGCGTTAACTGCTCAATTAAACTCTCGGATTTTATTCTAGAATTCATTAATGTTTTCCCTTTTTCCGTGACTTTTATCTTGATATGATTCTCCTCTGTAATCTTTATTATATTACGTCTTTTCTGCAATTCTTTGAAAGTTTCACCTTCTTCTTTTGGTAGAGAATCTAAACCAAGAGGCATAGTCTCTATAAATATTTCTTCTGGCATTTTTCGTGCAATCTCGTGGCCTCCTAGACTGAGAATAATTCTCCCGTTCTTTATGTCAATTAAAGATTTTTTCTTCAGACTTCCTATTGAAGCACGAAATTCATCTTCAGATAATTTGCTTTGTTTTAGCGCGTCATCAAGCGTAATAATCCTCTTTTCTTCTAAAAGATTCAATAATCTTCTTTCAGGAAGACCTTTCCTTTTGTATAATATGCCATTAACCCCCAAATCGATGGTTTTTTCTTTATTATAAGAGAGATCTACGATATCTTTATTTTTAAGAAACTCAAGAGCCCGTATAACTGAGGTTTTATCTAAATTTGACTTTTTGCAAATTGAAACCAGATCTTTTTCTTCAATATAGGGCAGAATTTTAAGTTCATTTGGGCTTAAAGACTGCAAAATTCTTTTCACATCCATCTTGAATGTTAAAAAGGTTATTATTTTATAAATCTTTTATTGCCTGTGTAGACATTCCAAGACTTGAACCAAGAGCCTTCAAATCATAAATATCTCTTTTATTTTTTTCATTCAAAACAATAAATTTAATTTTCAGTTTTTCTTTATTGCAGAGTTTTATATTCTGTTCTACTCTTGATAATATTTCTGTTTTTTCTTTTCCTTTACATTCTATTAGTTCATCAAAACAGATACCAATTATTATATTTTTCTTTTTTGCAATTTTTGACATTACTGAGTTTAACCCTGAATTTCTCTGTTTTTGCCTATCTTTTCTTCCTCTCTGCTTGATCAATAATATACCTATAGTCTCTTTTTCAATTATTTTTCTGCTTATTTCATCATCACTGCTAGAAAATATTATTTCCGCATCTTTACTTTCTCTTATCTTTTTTCGCGCTTTATCAAAATTAGTCTCTTCTATAAAAACAGAATTCATTTCTTTTTATCTTTTTGAGGTTTTATTTTATCATCAGAGTCCGTCTCACCTACTCTAGAAAACATATTATAAATTTTGAATCCTGCCCTAAATAATTCCACAAGCAATCCGGCAAAGACTAATATTATGCCTGCAATAAGCAGCCTTACAAATACAAAATTGGATTGGGAAAAGAAGAGCAGCAGCATATCTGAAATAATTTGATTAGAAAATGTTACCAGTAACTTCTCTATCCCAAGGATTACTAGAGAAGATACAATGATGGCTCCTCCTGAAAGGAATAACAAATCATATTTCCTTTTGAACAAAAAGAATAATATAATCCCCGATAAGATTGCAACTGCCAAAGAAACATAAAATAGACTATTCCAATAACTCTGCGATTTATCTGAAATCAGAAAGATAGGGGGGGAATACTTGTTGAAACAGTCCCAGTAATTGCAATTGTATTGCTTATAGTATGAATCACTTACAAAGTTATTTATTGTATCATTGATAATTAGGGAAGTACTGTTTACATCTTGACAGGAGAAATGAAAAGCATAATTTTGATAACTGAAAACATAATCTGAATTTGTTTTGCAATATGCTTCTATCAGACCCAGATTTGAATCTATTTGCTGTGTCAAATTTAATTGTTCTGATAAAAGCTGAACAATATTGGTTGCCTGTTTTTGTACTACTTCATATTTTAAAGAAGAAGATACGGTAAACAAGATACTTGAAGATAAAACAGATAGAAGAAGTATTATTGAAACTAATACAAATAATATGCCTCTTACAAAGCCCATTAATCAAACAGATAAGAGAACTTTATAAATCTAATTTCTACATTCTCTCTAAAACTTCTATTCTTTTTTCTATTGGAGGATGAGTAGATGTTAAATTGCTTCTTAATGGATTTGAGAAGAACAAAGGAGCGATTGCTTTAGCGACTTTTTTCTCTGGCTGATTTTCCTTTTGGATTTTCTTTAATGCTTCTATTAACCCTCTTGGATAACGCGTGAATTTTACAGCGGATGCATCTGCAGTATATTCTCTTCTTCGTGAAATAGCTAATTGAACAAACCATACAATAATAGGGGCAATTATTGCTAGAAGAATCCCAATTATAATAAATATCCCCCCATTTTTTTTATTATCTCCTCCCCCCTGAAACCATAAACTCCTAAGGAATATTTCTGAAATTATAGCAATTATTCCGACCATTACTGTTGCTAAGGTCATGTATCTTATATCATAATTTGCAACATGAGACAATTCATGGGCTAAAACTCCTTCCATTTCTTTTTTATCCAATTTTTCAAGAGCACCATGGGTTACACAAACTACTGCATGTTTCGGATCACGACCCGAAGCAAATGCATTTATCTGGGGAGATTCCATAATGTAAAGTTTTGGCATAGGAAGGCCGCTTGCTATCGTAAGTGATTCAACGACATCATAAAATTGTTTATACTTTTCTCTGTCTGCTTCTTTTGCACCGACACTGGAAAGTGCAATCTTATCTGAATTGTAAAAATTTACCATTATGTAAAACATTGAAAACATTATTGCAATTATCATTATAAAGAAGAAATAGCCGGGGTCAAAAGCAAGAGAGATTACATATCCCAACAAAACCATTAGTATAAACATTGAAAACATTAGAAAGAAGGATTTTCTCTTATTTTTTGAAATCTGATCCCTAAAGTCGATATGTTCCATACCTAAAAATTGCAGATGCAATTTATTAAGGTTTTGCATAGGTAGTTTTAATAATATAATTCTCTTTTTTGTAAGATGAAACTAAAGAGCATTTTTAGTGATGGTGGAAAGATTCCTTCAAAATATACATGTGAAGGAGCGGATGTAAATCCCCCATTAGAATTTATAGAAATCCCTGAAAATGCGAAAAGCTTAGTTTTGATTATTGATGATCCTGACTCTCCCCTAAAAACGTGGGGCCATTGGATTTTATGGAACATCTCTCCGGGTGTAAAAAGTATCAGAGAAAATTCGATACCTTCTGGTGCAATAGAAGGAGATAATGATTTTGGAAATATTGGCTATGGCGGACCATGCCCTAATTCAGGAGAACATAGATACCAGTTTAAGCTATATGCCTTAGATACTAAACTTAATTTACCTCGCGGTTCTGCAAAAAATGAGGTTGAAAAGTCAATAAAAGGCCATATTATTGATAAAACTGTTTTAACAGGATTATATCAAAAATAACACGGAAACTTTATAAACCGAAATTCAAATTCTATTAACATGAAACGTTCAAGTCGTAGATGGAAGAAAAAAAGGCAAATGCGCTGGAAATGGCAAAGAAAAAGACTTAGAAAAGAAAAGCGCAAACGTAAGATGAAGAGAGAAAGAGCTAAATAAGAATAATTTCTCAATATAATCAGTTATAGAGTCAAATTAACACAATAATCTTTATAAGTTTCTTTTAAAAAGTTATATAATGGTCAGCGAAATCTGGACTGAAAAATATAGACCTGTAAGATTCTCTGAAATGGTGGGTCAAGAGAATGTTCTCAAAAGAGTAGAATCTCTTACAAGATCGATGAACATACCCCATTTGCTTTTTGCGGGTCCTGCTGGAACGGGTAAATCTACTCTTGCTTTAATAACAGTTAAAGAACTTTTCAGAGATGACTGGAGAGAAAATTATTTGGAATTGAATGCTTCTGATGAAAGAGGAATAAATGTTGTAAGAGACAAAGTAAAGAATTTTGCAAGAACAAAATCTTTGGGTTCTGTTCCATTTAAAGTAATCTTTTTGGATGAGGCAGATGCTTTGACACCCGAAGCTCAACAGGCCTTGAGAAGAACAATGGAGAATTATTCATCTACCTGTCGATTTATTCTTTCCTGCAATTATTCAACCAAAATCATAGATCCGATTCAGTCTAGATGTGCTATCTTCAGATTTAAATTATTAGAAAAAAAAGATATAGAAAAAGTTATCCAAAAGATTGCAGAACGTGAGAAACTTACTCTAACTCCCGAAGTCATAGAAATGCTTTATGAAGGAAGTGAAGGGGATTGCAGACGCTGCATAAATTTATTGCAAGCCACCGCAGCAATTTCTCCATCTATAAATGCTGATCTTGTATCTACAATAATCTCGAATACAAAGCCGAAAGACATCAAAATTGTTTTGGATTATGCCATTGCAGGAGATTTCCAGAGATCAAAAGACAAGCTTTTTGATATCATGCTTAAAGAATCTATTTCAGGACAGGATGTTATAAAATCAATACAGAAAGAGATATGGAATCTTCCGGTTGAACCTGAAATAAAAGTAAAGCTAACCGAAAAAACAGGCGAAGCCGAGTTTAGAATTGTTGAGGGAAGTGATCCTTTCATACAGCTCCAGGCTCTTATTGCAAGTTTTGTCTTAGCTGGTTTAGGGAAGGGATAAAATGCCCTGGGTTGAGATTTATAGACCAAAGAAATTCTCGGAAATAAAAGGGCAAACTGATGCAATTGAAAAAATTAAGATTTTTCTCAAGAATTTTGAAAAAGGGAAAAAAGCTTTATTGCTTTATGGGCCTCCGGGGGTAGGAAAGACAACTCTTGCTTATGTTGCTGCTAATGAGACCAATTCAGAGATATTCGAATTGAATGCATCTGATTTAAGAAACAAAGACAAACTAAGAGAAATCCTCAAGCCCGCCCTTGAACAGCAATCCCTTACAAATGATAATAAAATAATCCTTGTTGATGAAGTAGACGGAATTTCCAAAGAAGATTGGGGAGGATTGCCTGAGCTTACTGGTTTTATTGAGTCTGCAAATTGGCCAATAATAATAACTGCAAATGATGTCTGGGATAAAAGTTTTAGCTCGCTAAGAAAAGAATCCGAACTTGTTCAACTTAAAGAAATTGATTATAAGACCATAAAAGATGTTTTGGCTTCTATATTGAAGAAAGAAAATAAAGTTATTGACAATAATATTTTAACAGGAATTTCTGTGAAAGCAAAAGGAGATTTGCGAGCGGCTATAAATGATCTGCAAATTGCATCGGGAATGGAAGATCCTTTTGAAATATTGGAAAATGACAGAAATAAAGAAATTGATATATTCAATGCACTGAGATTAATCTTCAAAGAAAAACCTAGCGATAATACTCTCAGAATTTTTGACTCTGTTAATATGCCTATCGACCAGATAATGCTATGGATTGAGGAAAATATACCCACAGAATATAAAGGCATTGAACTGCAAAAGGCATATGACGCTTTGAGTATGGCTGACGTATTCAAAGGAAGAATCTACAAGCAACAATATTGGAGATTTCTTGTTTATGAAAACATACTTCTCAGTTATGGGATTGCTTCCGCAAAAGACGGAATCAAGAAAGGGTTTACTAATTACAAAAAACCGGAAAGAATTCTGAAGATATGGCTAAATAATCAGAGAACAGCCAAAAAAGTTTCAATCGCAAGGAAATATGCAGAATATGTACATATTGGTCAAAAACGTGCAATGTTTGAATTTCCCCTATTGAGGCTTATTTTGAAAAATCCAAATGCCAGGAAAGAACTGAAGCTTGAAAAGGAAGAAGAAGAATATCTTGATAAATTAGCATAATTTTTTATATTTAGGATTACTCTGTTTATTATGGGTTTGAATATAAGCGACATCCTCCCAAGGGAAGAAATAAAAATTTCTGATTTAAAAGGCAAGACTCTTTGCATTGATGCATTTAATACCTTATATCAATTTTTGTCAACCATCAGACAACCAGATGGAACTCCCTTAATGGACAACAAAGGCAGAATCACAAGCCATTTGTCAGGAATTTTCTATAGAAATATTAGCCTTCTCTCTGAAGGAATTAAGCTTATTTATGCATTTGACGGGAAACCTCCAGACTTGAAGTATAAAACTCATGAAAAACGACATGAGAATAGAGAAGTTTCTAAAGAGAGATATGAAGAGGCAAAGCAAGAAGAAGATTTGTCTGCAATGAGAAAATATGGGAGCCAATTGGTAAGGCTCAATGATGAAATGATTGAAGAAAGTAAAGAACTTCTTAGTGCAATGGGAATAGCAGTAGTGCAGGCTCCTGGAGAAGGAGAAGCTGAGGCAGCTTATCTTGCCCGAATAAAAGAGAGCATTTATGCAAGTGTCAGTCAGGATTATGATAGCCTTTTATTTGGAGCCCCTAAGTTGATAAGGAATCTTACTTTATCTAAAAGGAGGAAAACTTTTAGGGGATGGGTTGAAGTAAGCCCAGAAATTATTGAACTCGAAAAGGTACTGAATTCTTTAAACCTTAATCTTGATCAGCTTATCTGCTTAGGGATTCTTGTAGGGACCGATTACAATCCAAAAGGAATTCCTGGAATCGGGCAAAAGAAAGCATTGCAAATTGTCCAACGATATAAACAGCCTATCATGATATTCAAGAGTGTTGAAGAGCAAATGAATAAATTAGATGAAAGAGACCAATTTGATTGGAAAGAAATCTTTGCCTTATTTCATAAGCCCAACGTCCTAAATTCTGATTTAAAGTTTAATAAATTTGATAAAAGTAAGATAAAAAGGATTTTGGTGGATAAGCATGATTTCTCTGAAGAAAGGGTAGATAGGCAAATTGAAAAATTGGAAGAATTAGAAGAACACAACAAACAAAAAGATTTGAATAAATGGTTTTGATTATCTTTGACCTCTTTTTATTCTGATCATCTCATCTCTTATACGAATCATATCATTCATCAAATCTCTTAATTTAGGATCACTTGGATTTCTGTTATAGATTTCATTATAAGTTTGATTAAGCGCGTTATAACTTCTCATTAAAGAATTTATATCTGTACTGATAAGACTTGTCTCCTTCTGTTCTATTTGTTGTTCTGCTCTCTTTTCTTGAGCAATCATCTGTTGTTGTTGCTGTTCTTCCCTTCTTTCTTCCTGACGAGCCATTTCTTCATCATTTCTGCTTTTATTTTTCAAATTTGCAATCTCTTTTTCTCTATTCCTTTCTTTATCTTCTTCGGCTCTTTTTTCCTGTCTTACTTGATTATAGATATTACGAGTATTATACTTATTCTTAATTATGTTCTTACTTGGAGTTATGCCCTGTGATGTGGCGCCTGAATGTTTTTTTTTAATAGCTAGAATTATTGCTACAACCCCCAATAAAATCCCAATAGCTAAAGCAGCAGTTGTTTCATATACTAAATTTGTAACTCCTGCAATTATGAAAATTCCACTTAATATAAACAATGCTTTTGATTTAAGTTTAATAAATAGGAAAATTAGAAATACAATTAGGAGCACTGAACCTAGAGTATACAAAGTGTCTCCGGAAATCCCTAACCCTGCAAATAAACCGCCAATGTCTGCAGATTGATTAACCCAATAAACAATAAGCAAAGACAGTGCAAGAGAGATTACTGCAGCTATGGTCTTATTGCCTTTGAACATTTTTGACGTAGAAAAATATAATACCGCAAAGAAAATAACGAAAAGAATTGCTAGAGTTATAAGAGTCGGATCAATTCCTGAAAAAATGTCGCTTAAAGTCGATTGAGCCTTTACGAATCCGACTAATGAGATCAAAGATAAAAATGCACCAAAAAATAACCCCTCTTTTTTCATTTATCTTTAACTTATGCAGTTTTTATAAATTTATCCTGTTTTAGGTGTTGGATAGTTTTTTAAGAATTAGTTTATTCATGTCATTATGATTAAAGGTTCTTTTGATAGTCTCGGAAATATAGCGATAGTGAAATTTCAAAAAGAAGCTAGCTTTAGAGATAAGACCGAATTTGCAAAAGAATTGCTAAGAAAAAATAAATCTATTAAAACAGTTTTGGAAAAAACAGGCAAATTCAAGGGCAGATTAAGAAAACAGACGACGAAGTATCTTGCAGGTGAAAAAACTAAGGAAGTATTATACAGAGAGAATGGATGCGTGTTTAGATTTAATATTGATGAAACTTATTTTTCTCCTAGACTAAGCAATGAAAGAAAAGAAATTGCAAATAAAATAAAAAAAGGAGATAAGGTTTTGGTCATGTTTGCCGGAATCTCTCCCTATTCAATTGTAATAGCCAAACTTTCAAAAGCCGAAATTGTTTATTCCAATGAGATCAATAGAAAAGCAAATGAATACGCAAAATTGAACATTGAACTAAATAAACTAAAGAATAAGGTAATTTTAATTCCAGGAGACATAAAAAGAGTTGCAGAAAAACTGAAAGACAAATTTGATGTTATTGTCATGCCCCGTCCTCAATTAAAGGACAGTTTCCTCAAACAGGCATTTTCTTTATCCAAATTGGGAACACGGATTTATTACTATGATTTTTGCAAAAGCAATGAGATTAATCTGATTAAGGATAAAGTTTTAAATGAAGCGAGAAAAAACAAGAAAAAAATTCAAATATTAAAGATAAAAAAAGCAGGAGAGATTTCTCCGTATAAATACAGAATCAGAATAGACTTGAAAGTTTTATAATTATTTTTCAATGCCTATTGCTGTCGGAGCTTCGCCTCCGTGCCAAGTAAATCTTGGACGAACTCTCATGGGATAAATTCTTTCAGAATTATCATCGAGAATAATTGCAGATCCTTTTAGGCTTGGCAAATCATTCATGTAATTTCTTATGCTTTCGCTGAGATAGGTCTGCATTATGTATCCCAATGCATCCAAATCGGGCTTTGATGTAACTCTATGTGAAATAACAATGTCAGATTGTGTCATTACATCTCTATGGATTTGTCCCGGTTGCTGTGTCGCGAGAACAACGGATATTCCTGGTTGTCTTCCTTCTCTTAACAATTGAATTAAAGCGTCTGAGGCGGCTGTCTTTCCATTTAATGGGAGAAATTCATGGGCTTCATCTATGAAAAGCCAAGTCAAAGGAGTTTTTTTTATATCCATTGATGCGAGATAATTTGCCCCCTTTGAAATTGATTGCACTTCCTCTTTTTTTCTGGCATCCATTCTTTCATTGAAAATCTTTCTTGATATCAAACTTATTACAAGTGCCCTAACATTAAAAGCACCGATTGAGTTGTACACGCTCAAGTCCAGCACTGAAGTTGTTCCTGCTGTAATCAAATCTTTTATCTGAGTTGCATCTTTTCCTTTCTCTGAGAAAACCCCCCAGGTTCTTGCAGCTTCAAACAAAGAAACGGCTGCATTTTTTGTTTCCTGAGAAGATTTTTCATCTTTTTCAAATCTTTCAATAATATCTCCCAATCCAAATTTTCCTTTGGTTTTTAGTTCAGATATTGTTCTTTCAATCAATATCGAAGTTGAGCTTATCATATCCAAGCCAAAAGTTATAATCCAATCCTCCGGGTTTAATTCAGTTATATCAAGGGCAAATTTTTCGTCTACTGAAACACCCTTTTCTTGGTACTCATCAAAATGTCCGAAAGGAACAAAGATCTTTACAGGAAGATTTTTTGTTTTTAGCCCCCATTCCAAAAGTAAATCTCTTTCTTTTTCATTTCTGAATTTCATTGTCCAATAGATTCCCATCGTGTCAAAAATTAATGATGCTATATTTTGGCTGATATCTTTTGGGAGATTAGATAATTCTTCTGCAATTGCGCCGAGAGTATATGATTTACCGCTTCCCCTTTTTCCTGCAACTAAAACGACATGACTTCTTACGACATCCATTAGAATTCTATTGCTTAGGGAAGTATATTGCCCCATTTTTACATACCCCTTTCCTATGAAAATAAGCCCTCTTTCACCAAATTTTTCTTTATCTGAAGCATCCCTTCCAATCATAATATCATACATAATATAAAATGCTAAGCAGAGTTTTAATATTTATTGTGTAAAAAGAAAATAATCCTGTTATTTTAACTACTTGAATGCAGTCTATATCTTATATTTAAGAAGTTGGCTAAAAAATGCTATTTTTTGAGGATCCGTTGTTTCTGCAATAGCCTGTTCTAGATAGCTACGGTCTTCGGATCTTTCTACAGGATTCAGATTATTAACCCTAGTTTCAGATGGAGTACTAAAGGGAATCAGGCCATATTTTCTCTCTTGGTCGGATACCCATCCCTCAATTTTTGCACAATCCTGAGATCCGGCTCTTCTAGATAATCTTGATATGAGAGAATTCAATTTATGTTGCCCTGGGTCTTTGTCTTCATCGTATTCCCTGTATTCTCTGATTAATTCTCTGTCGGATCTTGATAATTCTTCCATAAAAAATTATCGAAAAAAAGGTATTTAAGCGTTATGAAACTCCTTTTTATATGAAACTGGACTTTATTCCTCTTGATTATGATTATTTTGATTTTGAAGGAAGAAACTATGCAAAATTGATTGGTCGGGATGCAAAAGGAAAACGAGTTTGCGTAATTGATTCGTGTGATATCTATTTCTGGGCTATCCTAAAAGACAAAATTAACGAGAAACAAATTCAAAAATTAAAAGAAAAGATAGAGAAGATACAACTGGATGTAAAAGG
>CAVZZS010000008.1:0-36730 GCA_963779925.1 uncultured Nanoarchaeota archaeon
TTGTGCTGGAAAAAGCCGGATTCTGCAAGAATGTTGCGGACTTTGAAGAAAAGGACGGAAGATAATTCTGAATCCGACAGTCTATGAAGGGGTTGCAATCTATGGCTATCCAGGAAAGAGATACCAGCCCTGGAAATTCCCGATTTAAGAAAAGTGAAATTCAATGATGCTCCCGGGATGTTCAAAATTTTCATAGCTGCATACGACCATTGACAAAGCCAAGGGCAATATACCGATGGATGCAATAGAAACAGATTTGCTGCCGAAGGCAGACTATTATGCCCTGGGGCATTTGCATATAGATTATGAAAAAGATGGATTCGTTTATGCCGGGCCTGTCTTTCCGAATAATTTCCAGGAGCTTGCGGATTTGCAGAAGGGGAGATTCTACATAGTCGATACTGAATCAAAGAAGCCATTAAAGAGAATTGATTTGAAAATAAAAGATGTTGTCGTAGTCGAATTTGAAATAAAGGATGCTCTCAGAG
The DNA here is from genome assembly GCA_963779925.1 of uncultured Nanoarchaeota archaeon. Classification (GTDB taxonomy): domain Archaea; phylum Nanobdellota; class Nanobdellia; order Pacearchaeales; family GW2011-AR1; genus JAKLIN01. Next base: position 489 of record CAVZZS010000008.1, read on the forward strand.
CGACAGATGTGATCCTTTACGAATTGGATAAAAGAGATTTGAATGATAAAATCGTCCTTATAAAAATCCGGGGCGAGCTTGAAACCGGAAAGAATTCTGACATAAAATTCCTGAAGATTGAAGAATTCCTGAAACAGAAAAATGCCTATTTCATGCTGAGGAATACCCATGATCTAAAGCAAAAAGAGATCGAAATGGAGATTGAAGTCAAAGAATCCGAGAATATAGAAGATGACACAGTAAAGATTTATTCGGATCAGAACCCGTCTCAGTTTAATCTGTCAATTCCTCTCCTTTTGAATTCATTGTCTATAGAAAAACAGGAGGGCGAAACTTCGGAGACTTTCCTGAACAGATTAGTCGCGGAAACGAAAAAAGTTTTGAATTTTTAAAAGATGAAAATAAAAAAAATAATTTTGGAAAACATAAGGAGCTATGAATCTCAGGAGTTCAATTTTCCAGAAGGTTCAGTGTTGCTGGCAGGAGATATTGGAAGCGGGAAAACATCCATATTATTAGGAATAGAATTCGCCTTATTTGGATTGCAGCCCGGGCAGAGAGGAAATGCGCTCTTAAGAAATGGCGCGGATAGCGGGAAGGTAGTAATAGAATTTGAAGTTGACGGGGATGCTATCACCGTCGAGAGAACTCTGAAAAGGGGGAAATCTATTTCCCAGGATTATTGTGCAATTTCAATAAATGATGGCGATAAGAAAGAAATTTCTGTCACAGAATTGAAGAGCAAAATCCTGGACTTGCTGAATTATCCGAAAGAATTCTCAAAAAAGCAGAATCTTCTTTACAAGTTTACGGTTTATACGCCTCAGGAAGAAATGAAGGAAATAATCCTTGAAGATCCGGAATTAAGAGTCAATACGCTGAGGCATATATTCGGCATTGACAAATATAAGAGGATTCTTGAAAATACGTCGCTGCTGCTGTCAAAAATAAGAGAAGAGAAGAGGACAAAAAGAGGGAGCTACGGAAACTCTGGAGCAGGACAAACTGGAGATGGTCTCAAAAGAAGAAGAGCAGGAGACCAAATATTATAATTTATCGTCGATGGAAAAAGAATTGTTCTTCAAAAAAGAAAAGCGGGGACAGGATCCAGGAAGAAAAAGATGAGATTTTTCAGCAGATAGACAAGAAAAAGAAATTCCAGCAGGAAATTGAAAAGACCAATTTGATGATTTTCAACAAAAGGTATTCGATATCGGACAATGTGAAATTAATGGAGCAGATCAGGACCCAGATAAGCGAGCTTGAAAATATTGAATTCAGCGAAGGTAAAGTCTTGCAGCTCGAGCAGGAAATAGAAGTGAAGAAGCATGAAAAAGAAGAATTGAACGAGAAAATCATGGAAATAAACTCGCAGCTTGCTTCGCTCAAATCCAAGAATGAATCAAATAAAGAGCTTGAAAAGAAAATGACCGATTTGGAGATTTGCCCCACATGCTTGCAGAATGTCGACGCTGTTTACAGGGCTAATATCATGAACAACTGCCATTCCAACACTTTTGAAAATAACAAGAAAATCGAGGCATTCGATACGGAAAGAAAAAATATATTGGACAAATCAAGAAACATCAGCAATGAACTATCATCAAAGGAAAAGGCGCTTACAGATCTGAAAATACTTAAGATCAAGCTTGAGGGGGCAAAAGAAAGGAAAGAAAGATTGAATGAAATTCAAAAGATCAATATTACATTCGAAAAAGATATTGAAATGCTGAAGCAGCATGTAGATTCTTTGAGCGCTTCTATCTTTGAGCTCAATAAATTTGATTCTATCTATGAAGAAAAGCAGAGGGAATTTGAAGAAGCGCAGTCGGAAGAAAAAGGCGCTGAAATAAAAGTTGCCGAGCTTAGAAAAGAGATTGAGATGTTTGCGAGGCAGATAGAAACATTGAAGGAAAGGATAAGCAAGATTGAAAGCCTGAAAAAGCAGCTGGATTATCTCAATGAGCTTGAAAGCTGGCTGTCCAAGAATTTTTTGCTGGTTATATCCCTTATAGAAAAGAATGTCATGGTAAAGCTTAAAGCAGAATTCTCGAAATCTTTCTCCGACTGGTTTAATATGCTGGTTTCAGACAACTTCCAGGTCCGATTAAGTGACGATTTTTCGCCGATTATAGAACAGCAGGATTACGAGATAGATTACGCTTATCTTTCAGGCGGGGAGAGGACAGCAATCGCTCTTGCATACAGGCTTTCCCTGAATCAGGTTATAAATTCATTTTTGAGCAGGATAAAAACAAGGGATTTGGTCATTCTGGATGAGCCAACAGATGGGTTTTCAGAACAGCAATTGGATAAAATGCGGGGGGTTCTGGAGCAGTTAAATGTAAAGCAGCTTATCATTGTTAGCCATGAGCAGAAGGTAGAAAGCTTTGTTGATAACATAATCAAATTAAAGAAAGAACAGGGGCTTTCAAGGCTTGAATAATCCTATAATTAAACTCCGAGAATAAATGATTGCAGTTGATTCATAAAAGTAGCTAATAATTATCTTTTTGCTCTTTTCAATAATATTATATTTAGAATAAATCCGATAACTGCAGCACCGGATATTATATAATCATAAACAAGAACTTTGCTTTGAAGATATCCAGAAGCATTCATAATTAAACTTATTACACTATAGACTAAAGCTCCAGTCCAAAATCCAATTCCAAATTTATACATTCCAGAAGTTCTTTTCATAGATGATTAAAGATAAACTTATTTATAAATATAAACACTTTTTACTTAACAATGTACGCCCTCCGAAAAGTTTATAAAAGCCCCAATCTCTAATAAATTATAAGTTCTAGTAATCTTTGAGGTTATAATTTTAATATAAAATGGATCAAGAATTAAAGAATTCAACAAAAACAGGAACAACAATAATAGGAATTGTTTGCAAAGACGGAGTTGTAATGGCTGCAGATAGAAGAGGCACTGCAGGAGGAATGGTATTGACAAAGACTATAAGAAAAGTCAATCCCATAAATGACTACATCGTTATGTCTGGATGCGGTTCTGCTATGGAAGTAACCAAGATCCCAAAATATGTTGCAGCAGAATTAAAGCTTAAAGAGCTTAAATCGAAAGTAAGGCCTTCAGTAAAAGAAGCGGCTAATTTATTGTCTAATCTTAGAATCTCCGGTCAGTCAGCATTTTTATTGGCAGGATTCAATGAAGACGGAACAACAGAGCTCTATTCAGTCGATCCATCTGGTTATTTAGAAAAGGTAGAAGATTATGATGCTAGCTTTGGTTCTGGAATGCCCTTTGTCCTGGGTTTTTTGGAAAGAGAGCACAAGAAAGGAATACCTGTTGAAGAAGGAGTAAGGCTTGCAGTAGAAGCTATAAAATCCTCAACCCAGAGAGATACTGGCTCAGGAAATGGAATTGATGTTTTTACCATAACCAAGAATGGAATTAAAAAAGCGGTTGAGCAGGAAATCAAGCCAGATTACGGCGATTAAATTTTTTATTCATATTATTCTATAAACAAATGACAGATATTTTAAAGAGTATAAAAGAGCAGCTTAATGCCAAAATTACAGACGCTAATTTTGAAGGCGCTAATATTGTGATTTATACAGATAATGAGAACTTCTTCAAGGAAGGAGAAGGGAAAATAAAAGAGATAGTGGAGCAGATCAAGAAAAGAGTTGAGCTCAGAGCTGATGAAAAGATTCTTACGGGCCAGGAAGAAGCAAAAGCTATAATCAGGAAAATTGTTCCGGAAGAAGCGGAGATTACGGAGATTCTGTTTGATGAGCATAGAAGCATAGTTGTAATCGAAGCAAAAAAGCCCGGATTAGTAATCGGAAAGCAGGGGTCTATTTTTTCAGACATAAGAAAGCAGACGCTTTGGACTCCTCAGGTTCAGAGATCGCCGGCAATCAAGAGCAATATTACTGAAAGCATAAGGGAAGTTTTGTATTCAAACAGCGCTTACAGAAGAAAATTCCTTAACACCGTCGGAGAAAAAATCTACAAAGAATGGAATCCTGAAAAGATGGAAGAATGGGTCAGATTGACTTATTTGGGAAGCGGCAGGCAAGTGGGAAGAAGCTGCCTTTTACTGCAGACGCCAAATTCAAAGATTCTTTTGGATTGCGGAATCGATGTTGCTTCTCAGGGCGATGAGAAATTCCCTCACTTTAACATTCCCGAATTTAACATAAATGAAATTGACGCCGTTGTCATAAGCCACGCGCATCTTGATCACGTCGGCCTATTGCCATACTTATACAAGATGGGCTACAAAGGCCCGACATACATGACTTTGCCATCAAGGGATTTGGCGGCATTGACTGCCCTTGATTTTATCGGGGTTGCATACAAGCAGGCGGCTACTCCCCTCTTTAGCTCCAAAGATATCAAGGAAATGGTAAAGCATACTATCTGCTTGAATTTCAATGAAGTGACAGACATCGCTCCGGATGTCAGATTGACTTTCTATAATTCAGGTCATGCGCTTGGAAGCGCAATGGTACATCTTAATATCGGCAATGGCCTTCACAATTTCCTTTACACGGCGGATTTCAAATATATCAAAACAAGATTGCTTGATCCCGCAATTGCAAGCTTCCCAAGAGTGGAGTCTGTATTGACCGAAGCCACTTATGGGGCGAAAGAAGATATTCTCCCTCCGAGAATCGAATCGGAAGAAAAGCTTCTCGATGTTATCAAGAGAACAATCGACAGGGGCGGAAAAGTCTTGATTCCCGAATTGGGTCTGGGAAGGGCTCAGGAAACTATGCTTATAATCGAGGATGCCATAAAGAGGGGGAGATTAAAGGAGATACCAGTCTATATCGACGGAATGATATGGGATATTAATGCGATTCATACGGCTTATCCGGATTTTTTGAGCAGCAGCGTGAGAAGCAAAGTCTTCCAGGATCAGAATCCCTTCACTTCTCCAATATTCTCGAGGGTCGGCTCTCCGATGGAAAGAAGAAAAGTTATCGAAGGCGGGCCATGCGTCGTTCTTGCAACTTCAGGTATGCTTGTCGGCGGTGCATCTGTGGAATATCTTAGGGAATTTTCAGGCAATGAAAAGAATGCTATAATCTTTGTCTGTTATCAGGGGGTCAGGCAGCCTGGGAAGGCAGGTTCAGGAAGGGCTGAAAGAGACAAGAATGACTTCGGAAGGCAAAGAGGAAATTGTAAGGATAAACATGGAAGTTAATACAATAGCAGGATTGAGCGCGCATGCGGGCAGGACAGAGATATTATCTTTTTTCAATAACATGAGGCCAAAGCCAAAAAGAATAATGATCAACCACGGCGAAGTATCAAAATGCCTGGATTTATCTTCAACTTTGTATAAAATGAACAGGGTTGAAACAAATGTTCCGAGAAATCTCGAGACATTAAGGCTCAGGTAGATATGATTAACTTTAAAAATCAATATTTTATTATCTAAAACATGGCACAAGGAATGTATCATTATGTTGGAAAAGAATGGCAGAAGCCTAATCCAGAAATTATGAGGGAAAGAATGATTGACTGGAGAAGCTCCGATGCTATTGTAAAAGTTTCAAAGCCTCTTAGAATAGACAGGGCAAGAGAATTAGGATACAAGGCAAAAAAAGGTTTCGTAGTTGTCAGAGTCAGATTGGGCAGAGGCGGGCACAAAAGATCAAGGCCAAATGCAGGAAGAAGAAGCAAGAGACTGCATACAAGAAAAAATCTGAAGATGAGCTATCAGTGGATTGCAGAGCAGAGAGCTGGAAAGAAATTCAAAAATCTTGAAGTCCTTAATTCCTATCAGATTGGAAAAGATGGAATGCATTATTTCTATGAGGTTATTCTTGTTGATCCGGAAAGGCCCGAAATAAAAAATGATAAAACAATTAATTGGATAACCAAGCCTGCAAACAAGAAAAGAGTTTTCAGAGGGCTTACAAGTTCTGCTAAAAAATCCCGTGGTTTGAGAAAAAAATCAAGGGAGATGAAAGTCCGTCCTAGTATCAGAGCAAGGGGAAGGTTAGGAAAATAGTTCGTTAGGTTTAAATATCTCTTAGCATTATAATTTTAATGAGTAAAAAGAGGCTCAGTCTTGCTTCAAATCTTACAAATAAAATCTTTTATGTTCTTATTGCAATTATAATTTTCGCTGCAATTGGAGCAACGGTTTATGCTGCAACTACAGGATTGATTTCTCCACAAAATCCTGGGCATAATAGCAGCCAAGTGTTCATTTCAGTCGGAAGTGGAAAATATGTAACTTTGCAAAATGCAATTGATAGTGGATATTCTATTGGGGCGAATGCTTCCCCTATTGCAACAACTCTTCTTCCTGTCTCGACTCCTTATCATCTTGCTAGCCAGATTTTAGTTAATATAGGCGGGTATACCATGACTTTGCAAGAGGCAATAATTTATGGTGTTCTTGGAGGCGGTGCCACCGCAAGTTATACGACAATTCTTCCTCCTGGCGGAGAATATGCATCAAATATTAATGTCAATACCATAAGCGGTGTTACGGATTTTCAGAGTGCCGTTGCTAATAGTCTGCTTTCTCCATGTCCTTTAGGGCAGCATTTGAATTCTCAGAATAATTGTGTTGCAACATGCGTAAGCAATTATGGGACGGGGAATACACCCTGTTATCCTTCTGGTGCTTCATCTACATGCACAAATGCAGGAACAGTACAATGTGATGGAAGCTGTTCAGGTTTCTCTTATCTTAGGTTTGGAACGCAATCTAGCTGTTCTACCGATACAGCCTGTGATGGGATCGGGCATTGTCAAGGTTATAGTGGAACTGGCTGTTCGGGTTGTCCCTTTGGTCATGTAAATGGTCCTCCAGCAAATGATGGGACATATAACATTTACTGCATTGATGGTTATACTACTGGTGGGACTTGGTCAACAACCTATCTTTATGCCGCAACATCTTATTTGGATGGTGTTACCTGGGGAACCCGCGCCGGAACAAGTTCTCAAGATAGCAGTTTTTTCTTATGCCATAATACCTATACCTGTTCTTGTTATTCTGGATCTTGCAGTCCTCCAGCTTGCACAGAAACAGACTACTCTTGGAAGATGAAACCTAATTCATTTATTCAAGCTAGATGAATATTTCTTTTTTTTGACAAAAGGCAAAGAAGTTATTATGAAATATGAGACAGTTATGAGAATAAACAGCAATATCAGCCAAAGCAGCATATAAGGCAGAAAATTTAATGGCAGATTGCTGCAGTTTTTATAGATGCAATTAATATTTAATGGATTTGAAGGAACAATCAAAAGAGTTAGCAAAAAGATCAATATGATTTCTGCCAAGCCTATCAATAGAATTTTATAATCTTTTTTTAGTTTAATCTGAGATAATGCTAATATAGACAAAGGGACGATGTACAGATGCTGAAGAGACCTTATCTGATCTATAAGGGGGGTTGTAATGCGGAAAGTGGTCACGCCAATAAGAACATGTCCCGTAATAATCAAATAGAAAAAATCAATTATCCACAGCAAATCTGGAATGGCAAGGATTATTACCTGGCTTAGGATAATATTGGAATTTCTTTTAATCAACCCAAATATCAATATCGGGATAGCGATGTAGCATACCCAGAAAAAGGAATAATAATTTTTTTCCTGAAGAAAGCTAATTATCACAATAAAAAAAGTTAGGGAAAAAATAAGAATTATAAAATCTAAGATCCATTCTTTCCTCTTCATGGATCAATCAATAATTCGACGTATAAAAAATTAACTTTTCTTCCGAACTTTTAAAAACTTCTGTTTCCTGATTTTAATTAGGGTGATTATTAATGCTTTACAAAAAACTGGCAGAACTTTATGATGAACTTTCTTCTACAACAAAACGCCTGAAAAAAATAGAAATCTTATCTTCATTTTTGAAAGAACTGAAGGAATCTGACAAAGATATTTTGTATCTTCTTTTGGGGAGAATCTATCCGGAATATGATCAGAGAGAGATCGGAATAAGCAATCAATTAGCCATAAAAGCGATTGCAAAAGCAACAGGAACATCTCCTGAGCATGTCATCAAAGAGTGGAAATCCATTGGTGATCTGGGAAAAGTTGCGGAAATTCTCATCAAAGATAAAAAACAGCATACTCTGCAGAGCCATATCTTGACGACTGAAAAAGTAATTGAAAATCTGAGAAAGCTCCCGGAGCTGGAAGGAAAAGGGACAGTAGATAAAAAAATGGATATAATCATAGAATTGCTTACATCTTCATCTCCTCTAGAAGCATTGTACATTGTCAGGACTCTGATTGGAGATTTGAGAATTGGGATACAGGTCAGCACTATAAGAGAGGCAATGGCAAGGGCATTTTTCAAGAATGAAGGGGAAGAAGCAGAAAGAATTCAGGAAGCAATTGACAAATCGAATGATTTAGCCATTGTTTTTGAAATTGTAAAAAAGGGAAAGATAAATGATCTGGAAAAAGTAAAAATTGAGATTGGCAAGCCGGTCAAGGTTATGCTTGCGGAAAAAGTCAAGACAATAAAAGAAGGATTTGAAGCTGTTGGAAAACCCGCTGCCGTAGAATACAAATATGATGGATTTAGATTTATAATCCATAAAAAAGGAAATGAAATAAAATTATTCACCAGAAGATTGGAAAATGTTACTGATCAATTTCCGGAGGTGGCCGATTATATAAGAAAATATGTAAAAGCAGAGTCAGCCATTCTGGATTCGGAAGCGGTCGGTTTTGACAAGAAGACAAAAGAATACAAGCCATTCCAGAGCATAAGCCAGAGGATAAAAAGAAAATATGACATTGAAAAGCTTCAGAATGAACTTCCTATAGAGGTGAATGTTTTCGATATACTGTATTATAATGGGAAATCTCTTCTCAATGAGCCATTCAGAAAAAGGACAGAGCTTGTAAAGAAAATAATAAGCGACCATCCTTACAAGATAATCCATTCGAAGCAGATAATAACAGATGATGAAAAAAAGGCTGAAGAATTTTACAAGCAGGCCTTAAAAAATAATCAGGAAGGGGTTATGATGAAAAATCTTGATTCTCCTTACAGTTCAGGGAGAAAAGTCGGGAATATGGTAAAAATAAAACCCGAAGAGAGAGATTTGGATCTGGTCATAACCGGCGGAGAATATGGGACAGGAAAACGCTCCGGCTGGATTTCAAGTTTCATCTTATCTTGCAGAAGCGGGGACAAACTCCTGGAGATAGGAAAAGTCGGCACGGGTTTCAAGGAGAAAAAAGAAGAAGGAATTTCTTTCGGAGAATTGACGGATAAGATAAAGCCATTGATAACTGAAGAAAAAGGAAAAAATGTAAAAATAAAGCCAAAAATCATTGTATCTGTAACATACCAGGAAATACAAAAATCTCCGACATATTCTTCCGGTTTTGCATTAAGATTTCCAAGATTTACTGCTCTTCGCCCTGATAAGCCATTGTCTGAAATAAATTCGCTCAAAGAGATAGAAGAAGATTTTGAAAAACAAAAGAGAAATTGGAAATATGGTTAATATTAAAATATTTAAACTCAATTTTATATAATCAAGCATGAAAAAGAGGAATTTAATTTTATTATTATCAACTCTATTTGTAATATTAACTTTTGTTTTTATTTCTGCAGTATCACAAACAGTATCGATAATCCCGACTAATGCTACAGGAGAAGCAGGGCTATTTCAGTTATATAATTTTACTGTAAATAATTTGAATACTACGGGAGTAAATATTACTCAGGTTAATTTGACTCTTATTAATGCTCCAGCTTCATTAAATATAACTTCCAATGGTACAAATACTAATGCAACAATTACAAATCCTTCTTTAACTACATTTGAATTTACAAATAAATCAATCAGTCTTATATCAAATGGAACATCGGGTAGTTTTTGGTTCAATTCTCAAACAAACCAAACTGGAAATTTTACTGTTAATATTTCGACTTTAGATGCTCTAAATAATTTAAGTAGTACCTTATTAAACATTACAATCTCCGATACAACTCCGCCTACAATCAGCTTTGTCAATCAAACTCCTGCGGGCGGGACGTTAAATGTCCCTTATATCCCTGTTAATGTAACTGCAAGCGATTCCGGAAGCGGATTAAAGAATATTACAATTTATTTATATAACTCTACTGGGCTGGTCGGTTTGCAGAGCAATGCCGCACCCTTCTTCTATAATTTTACAGGTTTGATTAATGGAACCTATTATTTGAATGCGACTGCATATGATAATTCCAATAATTCTAATTCGATAAGCTCGATAACTCTTGCTATAAACACTTCCACTTCGTCTGGCTCTTCTCAATGTATTCAGAACTGGAATTATACATGGGGTTCTTGCACAAATGGAAATCAGACAAAAATATGGACGGACTTGAATAATTGCAATAATATAACTGGTCAACCTGCTGCAACAAATCAGAGCTGTTCAACAAATCCCAGTTGTGTAACAAGTTGGTCTTGTACGGATTGGACTCCTGCTATTTGTCCAAGCGATAATGGAAACCAGACCAGAACATGCACAGATTCAAATGGTTGTGTATTGCCAAAAGTAGAAACGCGCGATTGCAGTTTGGGCAGTGCTGTTACTACCAATTCTTCTTCACAGCAAACAGGCACATCTACATTCTCCCTCTCCTCCGCATTTTTTGTCGTTATGGGAATCATAATCATAAGCATTATTGGTGTCGTTGTAATCTTGATGAGATTAAAAAAGAAGTCATATTCGACAGATTTTGGGAATTCCAGCGAATCTGGAGGTTATAGGTCTTTCTCGCCAAGAAGCCCTCCATCTAGCCCTCCTGGTTTTTCAAATCCGCCGCAAACTTACTAGAATAATTTTAGAAATTGAATAATTTTAGAATTCTTTTAGCGATGATATTATCGAGGGAAGAAAAGAAGTTTAATCTAAAAAGCAAATTTTTATTTAAAAACCTTTATAAATAAACTTTTTCTATTTAAATGATGCAGGAAAAGTCTTCGACTAAAAATTATAAGATTCAGAATATTGTGGCAACAACTTCTCTTGAAAAACCTGTTCCTCTTACAAAACTTGCAAGAACCCAGCCAAATACAGAATATAATCCTGATACCTTTCCCGGGCTTGTTTTAAGAATCAAGGAGCCAAAATCTGCAGTTCTTGTTTTCTCGTCTGGAAATCTTGTTTGCACGGGAACGAAATCGATTGCGCAGGTAAGGCAAGTTATTGATGCAGTCATAAAGCAGTTGAAAAAGATTAATGTTAATGTAACTACCAAGCCAAAGATTACAGTTCAGAATATTGTCGCTTCAGGTACAATAAATCTGAAATTAAACCTCAATTTTCTTGCGCTTGAAATGGAAAATACAGAATATGAGCCAGAGCAATTTCCAGGACTGGTCTACAAATTGTCAGAGCCAAATGCAACATTCTTGTTATTTACAAATGGAAAACTGGTTTGCACAGGAACAAAAAATAAAGAGCAGCTTGAAGAAAGTATGGATCAGCTTCTGAAGAATGTGAAAGCTGCTTTGAAAAATTACGAGAAATAATTCTTAGTTAAATTTAAATATCTCTTAGCTATATATTCATAATGAGTAAAAAGAGGTTTAATTTGCCAAATAAATTTTCACATATTATCCTTGTTATTATCATTCTTGCTGCAATTGTAGCAGTGGTCTATGCTGCGACAACTACTCTTATTTCTGCGCCGAATCCTGGGCATAATAGCAGCCAAGTGTTCATTTCAGTCGGAAGTGGAAAATATGTAACTTTGCAAAATGCAATTGATAGTGGATATTCTATTAGGGCGAATGCTTCCCCTATTGCAACAACTCTTCTTCCTGTCTCGACTCCTTATCATCTTGCTAGCCAGATTTTAGTTACTGTAGTTGGGGGATATACAATGACTCTGCAGCAGGCCATTGATCATGGGGTATTGGGAGGGGGAGCAACTGTAAATTATGCTACAACTATTCCTGCTGGTGGAGAAAGCGCATCTAATATCAATATTAATACAGTAGGGGGTGTTACAAACCTTCAAAGTGCAGTAACTAGTGTTTCTCTTTCTCCATGTCCTTCAGGACAGCATCTGGATTCTTCAAATAACTGCGTTTCATCATATAATGTTGGTGCCCCATGTACGCCTACGTCTGGTCCTCTTAGTTATACTTCAAAAGGAACATCTGGATATGCTGCTACCGGACTGACAGGGTATAATGGGGCTGTAGGCGTGGTGCCGGGTCTTATCTATCTTCATTCAATGCAATGTATTACTGCAGCTATCCAGACAGATGGCTCTTGCGGAATAACTTCTTATGTTCCGCGGGGTACAGCATGTCAAGATGGTTATTCTGGAAGTACTCTTATGACCACGTGTGATGGGGCTGGAAATTGCATTGGACTTAGTGATAGTAAATGTATGGGATGTCCATTTGGGACTACTGGTTCAACTACTCAAAATGGTTATGTTTATTGCGGTCCAACTTCAGGTTCAGTGACTTTCTCTACTTATGATAGTACCTTTAGTATCGTTGAAACTATGTCTTATCAGAGCGCGGTTTATAGTAGCAGCCTTCCCGGCGCCGATCTTTTTAGCTGGAGTTCTAGTTCTCCTGTTTGTGCATATATTTCCGCCTGCGGTATTTATGGTTGTAATACTGCTGATGTAGCATGGTATATGAAGCCTCAATAAAATTATCTAGATTTCTTTTTAATAAAAGGCAGAGAAGTTATTATGAAGTATGAAGCAGTTATAAAACTGAATACCAATAAAAACCATACTAGAGGATAAGGCAGGAAAGTGAGAGGAACACCGACACATCTCATATTAATGCAATTGACCCCCATACTGGATGGGACAATTAGCAGTGTTATTACAAAAAACAAAGAAATTTCAGCCAAACTGATTAATAAAGTCTTATAGTTTCTTTTCACCTTTAGTATTGATAGGGCTAGAATAGAAAGGGGAATCACTATTAAATGCTGTAAATTCCCTAATTTTATAATCCAAGATTGAAATGGGAAAATATTTACTTGTTCTATTCCTAAGATAGTATGCCCTAAAATTATTAAAGACAGAAAATCAAAAATCCAGAACAGATCAGTTAAGGCAAGAATTATTACTTGGCTGACAATAAGACTAGAGTTCTTTTTTATTATCCCAATGATTATCAAAGGGATAGCTAAATAGCATGTCCAGAATAGAGAGAAATAATCTTTTATTATAAGTATGTCAATTAACATGAAAAGATAAGCCAAGAAGATTACAGCAACAATTGAATATAAAATCCAATCTCTTTTTTTCATTTGTAATCAAATTTTCAAATACTTAAAAACTTTTATAAACAGCTTGGGTTTGTTCTATAAAAGAGGCATATGATAAATGAAGCATAGCTGGAAGATAACAATATTGATTCTGTCAATGTTTATCATAACCCAATTTATCGGGTTGTATGTTGTCAATTACTATTCTCCTGTCAAGGTTGTGAATAGCGTTCAGGAAAATGTTACAGCCCCAAACCAACTGCCCTATGGATTGCAGCCGCCACCAGAAAATGAACAGATAAATGTCGGACAGACTTTGCTGTATATAATTCCCGCATTCATTATTGCAATAGCTCTATTTTTTGTTTTGACAAAGTTCAAGGCGGAATTTGTCTTGAAAGCATGGTTCTTTGTTGTAGTAATTATAGCATTATCGACTTCTATAATCACATTCTTCCCGTCATCAACTCTTCTGTTTGTCTTAATATCGCTTGCTGTAGCGATTCCCCTGGCGTTCATCAAGACTTATAGGCAGAATTTCCTGATTCATAATATTACTGAATTGTTTATCTATCCCGGAATTGCGGCTGTTTTTGTCGCTCTTTTAAGCGGGTCAAATAATTCCAATAATGGAGTCTATTCGATTATGGTCCTTCTAGTTTTGATTTCAATTTATGACATTTGGGCTGTTTGGCATTCCGGCATAATGCAAAAAATGGCAAAGTACCAGATAAATAAGCTGAAGATTTTCTCAGGATTTTTTATTCCATATGTCTCCAGAAAAACCAGACTAAAGCTCAGAAAGATGAAAAAGGCAGGTAAGAATAAAAAAGTCCAGGTCAATATTGCTCTCCTTGGGGGAGGCGATGTTATATTCCCTATAATCGCTGCTGGAGTTGTTCTGAGAAGATTCGGATTTACAAATATCCTTGGATTGCAGGTTCCTCTCGCATCAATTCTGATTATAGTCGGAGCAGTATTGGGTTTGGGATATCTTTTACTGTCATCTGAAAAAAAGAAATTTTATCCTGCAATGCCATTCATATCCGCAGGAATCTTTTTGGCCCTCGGAATTTGTTATTTACTTTTTAGGTAATGCTTCAGCCATTGCCGCTAAATCTTCAATAGAAATGACTCTACCATCAGAATATACTGGAAGTTCGCCGGGACTTCTGACAAGGGCCTTTCCTTTTATTACTCTAAGAAGGAAATTATATCTTTCATAGGGGGTTATTGTTCCATCTTTTTCATGAGAAGCATATTTTGCTTCCATTTGGCTGTAAGTCTGTTCTGCTTTGCTGTCTTGAATATCATTTATTACATACTCCGTCGCCTTTTCTGCAGTATATCCAACGGCAGTTGCTGCGATTGCTATGCCTGCTATACTTAAAAGAGTAGGAAGAATTCTTGATTTTCTGATGCTTCTTTTATTTTTAGGCCTGAAAAGTCTTGCAGCTTTTGGCTGTTCCGGTTCAGGGTTATAATTATGAATAGTTCTGTCACTTTGTACGATTCTCTTATGATCATTGACACTATTTTCTAAATTCATATAATATCTTGAAAAAGGGCATTTATAAATTTTATGAAATGTTCTTACTGGATAAAGGTAACATATAGAAAGATTTATAAATATTCTATAGGGCAAATTATTATGATCCTCAATCAAGAATTAATAGGCAGAATCAAAGACCACTTCGATTTGAATATATATGAAACAAAAGTCTGGCTAGCTTTGCTCTCAAAAGGAATCGCCTCTGCAGGGGATATAGCCAAGATCTCGCGTGTTCCAAGAAGCAGAACCTATGATGTTCTTGAAAACTTGGAAAAGAAAGGATTTGCCATAGAAAAGCTTGGAAAGCCTATAATGTACATGGGTGTAAAGCCAAAGGGCATACTTGAAAGATTAAAGACAAATGTAAAAAAGGATGCTGAAGAAAGATTAAACTTCCTTGCAAATGTAAGAGAAACAGAAGAATTTCTTGCATTGGAAGAATTATACAAAAACAGCGCAGAGCCTGTTAAAAAAGAAGAATTGCCGCTTTCTTTAAAGGGAAAAGAAGCTGTTTCAGGTTATATCAAAGAGCTTATCAACAAGGCGAAAAAAGAATTGATTATCTGCAATGATGCAGAAAATGTAAAGTCTAAAATAAAAATATTCAAGAAAACAATCGATTTCATGAAAAAATCAAATGTTGATATAAAAATTGCATTATTTGGAAACCAAGAAGTCATAAATGAATTAAGCAAGGCATTTGATTTGAAAATTAAAAAAGTAGATGCTAATGCTAAATTCTTCATTGTAGATAAAAGCGAAGTATTGTTCTATTTGTCAAAAGATCAGGAAGAGGAAAGTGCTATCTTGATAAATTCTGAATTTTTCACTAAAGCCTTCTCAGACATATTTGAATTAGGTCTGAAATTTTAAAATGTTTAGAAAATCAACTATTCTTCCAGACACAACTCTATGCGCAATTGTCAGAGATGAAAAAATGAATCCAGCCGGAGGAATTGAAAGATTTGTTGAATCGCATGTTCCTTTTGTGGAACAGGTAGTTATAGCTGATACCGGTTCTGTTGATGGGACAAGAGAGATATTGGAAGAATTACAGTCAAGATATTCAAACCGGAGAGTTATTGATATTCCATTTAATGGATATTCCGGTGCAAGAAATGAAGCAATGAAGCATGTTCAGACAAAAAGAGTTTTAGTCCTGGATGCAGATGAACTGCTTACTCATAAGAAACCGCAAAATGATTTTAGAAATCTAGGGAGATTCATAGAGAATCATCCTTCAAATGCGTATGAATTCGGTTTTTTAGCAATTCCTCCTAGTGGAAATGCATATATCCAATTTAATGCCCATTTTATAAGACTTTTTGATATATCTGAAAATTGGGAATTTACTGGCGATAGAGAAAGATTATCTGTCGCGAATGAAATTCCGACTGTTAATGTAAAAAATCTTTGGATAAAACATTTTGTTCCATCAAAGGAAATTATAGATAAGAAAAGGAGACAATGGTATACCCCTTTAGATACTCATTATTTAAGTTCTGAAAAAACAGCCCCGTCGGAAGTGGAAGGATTTGCAGAATGGAAAGCCTATAATCCACTAAGAGATAAGTATATTTAATCTAAGATTTTAATATCAGTAATATACATATTTTTTATTATTTCCCTATTTTTCTCTGTCCATTGTCTTATAAACTCTCTAAGATCAAATTTCAATTCTTCTTCAGCATAAATTGCCTTCGATTTGACAAGTGTTTTTTTATGCTTTTCCTTGAATCTTTTAACCTCTTCAGTTTTAGTTGTTGGGGGTCCTTTAATCAATAATTTTTTTCTGCTTTTGGCAATAAAGAAACAATCTGCATCCTGTTCATTTTTATAATAAAATTCTTTTTCTTTTATTTCAAAATATTTAGATATAGCACTTTCCAGATGGTTATAGAATTTCAATAATTTGCTCCCGGCAATTGCCCCTTTCTGCATTCCTGTGGAAATCCTTAATAGCAAAAAATCGTAGCCTTTTTTCTTGGCATTTTTTTCAACTTCCTTAAAATCTGTCTCTTTCAGTTTGAAGAATTTTATATCCGGATTTTCCAGAAATTCCCGGCATGTCTCTTGGAATTTCTTAAAAGTCCAGTAGGATAATGTTGCAAGGGCATTTCTCTGCTTGTATGTCGGATCAACAAGAATAATGGGGGATTCTAATTTTGATGAGTTCATGTCCATAAGGATTTGCTTTTTATTGGAATAATGCTTTTCAGCGTCGATAATAATCTTGTCTTCCTTTGATTTTGCAATTTCCCTGATAAATTTAAGGAACCCCCCGTAATATTGAATTAGAAGTTCTAGTGAGTATCCGGAGAATCCTTTTATGTGGGACTCTGCCCCATAGACTCTGTTAGCATGGCAAAAAGATTTTGCCAGAATTACATCATCGCTTAATCCTTTCTTTAGCTTTTTGTTTATGTATCTGACATGAAAAAATGATAAGTCTGTAATATTGTCTGATTCTTTTGGATTTGATACTTTTATCACCGGGACAATCTCGAAATAAATCCAAGGCTCTATATTTATTTTGAAATAATCTCTTGAGCCATGAACACGCACTAGATCAGATTTGATTTTATTAAGAGCCTTGTAAGTCAATGCCGAAATGTCCTGCTTGGAATATTTCTTATCGAATCTTACAAAAATATCAACATCATATTTATCTTTTTTGATTAAAGTCTTTTTTGCAAAGCTTCCGCCGACAAAAACTTCCGCATCTATTTTGAGAGCTTTAAATTTTTTATTTAGCTGTGATAAAAAATCTTTAAGTTTATGCTCAATATCTCCAATTTCTTCCTTGGAAGGTTTTGCCTCAATCAGCGCCTCTTTTAATACCTCATCAATTTTTTTATTCATTATGTTTCAGAGATTGTTTAAGTGTCGATGCAATGTCGATTATGTATTTTCCTTCCTCCAGTTTGTAGACTAGTGGCCTTTCTCTGCTGAATAATTTTATAAGGTCGAGTTCAAACTTTCCGTCGCCCGTTACTCTTATTGATTCAATATCAAGAATGACTGGGGCATCTTCCTCGATTATTCCGGCAATGTCTCTAATATCCTGTTCAATTCTGACTTTGTCCTTGTCAGGTATATCAATAGGATTGTCTTTTATTCTCTGGACTTGATCATCTTTGACATAAAAAAAGAAATGGCCTCCGCATTTTTTACATCCCGTTAATAATTCTATGCTCCCAACTGGATAAAATTCTCCGCAATGTACGCATTGGTGTGGCATAGGTTTTGTAAGTAAAATCAGTTAAAAAACTTTTGTGAAGTAGAAGAGTTATTTATTCAAAAATAGTTCTATCTTCTTAGGATTCTTCTTTATTTCCTTTACAATTGTTGCTGGGCCGATTATGGTTATTGCGCTGAAATCTCCGCCTGCAAGGACATTTGCAATCCCCTTTGTCATTCGGCTAAAGAGCCCATTCTCGCCGTTTCCGGAAATCACTGCCAGCTCTATTCCCCTGAACGATTTTACATGACCTATCATGGCCATAGTATCGCCTATCAGCCTTGTTTCTTCATTAGCAGTCAATCTTCCCTGAAGAACCAGAATATTATTTCCAAAGATTATCCCCAATATTTTTTTTATTCTTTCATCGCTGCCTAAGCCCCTTATTTCTGAATAAGGAAGGAATTGTATTGAAAATCCTTTTATGTTTCCCAGTTTTTTGCCCATCCTCTTTTATAATTTTCCCATAAATTTATTTATACTTTCTTTGATAATTTAAATATTGACTCATAAAATTCTTCAAGGTTCTTCCCATATTTGGCGCTGATTCCTATAACGTCATATTCCGGAAATGCCAATTCTATTTTTTTCAAATCTGCTTTTTTCATATCTACTTTATTTGCCACAATCAGAACCGGAATCTTTCTGGCAACCAAATTCCCTATTATTGTGATGTTTACCTGATTGTATGGATTTTCTGTTGCATCAAGAACAATTACAACCATATCCATGTCATCAAGCCA
This sequence comes from uncultured Nanoarchaeota archaeon, assembly GCA_963779925.1. GTDB lineage: Archaea > Nanobdellota > Nanobdellia > Pacearchaeales > GW2011-AR1 > JAKLIN01. Next base: position 19,246 of record CAVZZS010000008.1, read on the forward strand.
TTTTATGCTTTCAATTATTCCCTGAGTTGCTTCTTTAGCCCTGTCTTTTGCATCTTTCTTGTTCATTTTGTATTTAAGAAAATCTTCGTAATCTATCTTTGTCGCAATGCCGGGGGTATCGACAAGTTTGAAGGTCATTTTTCTTCCCTTGTATTCTATTTCGACTTTTTCTTTGAATTGCACATTTCTTGTTTCATGGGGAATCTTGCTTACGCTTCCGATTTCTTCGCCTGTAAAATCTTTGCAGATCCTGTTTGCAAGGCTTGTCTTTCCGACATTTGGAGGCCCGTAAAATCCTAATCTTATCTCTTTTTTATTCTTGAAAATATTGGAGAATATTCTTCTGAAAAAGCTCCCGAAGATTTTCTTTGAAGGCATAGTATAAAATTATTCCTATAATTTATAAATATTTCATTTATTTTTTCTTGAATCCCGGAACACCAACTTTCTTTCCCGCATATCTTTTCAGCACATAACTGATCTGTTCTGAGGTCCATTTCGATTTTCTTAAATTTCTTTCGATTTCAATTTCCTTTAATCCTTTGATTTTTGATGCATGAACATAGTTTATTATGTTGTACAAATCATTTCTATCCTTGAATAAATAGGATTCATACTTCCTCTGGTACCATTTTCCTATCAGTATATAAGCCGCAATGCCGACAATCACTATCCCTCCGAGAATCAGCCCGAAAATCATCATTCTGCTGGCTTCATTTACAGGGGGACTTTGCTCGGGAATAGATACTTGGTCTAATGAAGGAGCTATAAACACCGGAAGATCTATCGGAAGGTATGATTGTGCTGTTGCAAACTGGACTGTTTGCGCCGTGCCCGTCAATGGAACAGAGTAATAGCTTCCAAGAAGCGTATAATTTTTGTCAAAATAAATCTGGTTTAAAGCTGGAATGAATAAATATACTTTATTTTCAGGATGATTTCCCACAAAGTTCAATTTGAAGACATCAATAATAGGAGTGACTGAAGCCCCATTAACCGCGGAGAACTCGGTGTAGTCTATTGTCATGCTTACATTATTCAGATCCCATGTTAAAATAGAATTTACATAATCGCTCTTTCTTGATGAATTGTAGGTGCTTCCGCCGACTCTTTCCAAGGCATCTAAATTGATAGTCTCTCCCGAAGGTATGAATGGGACGGAAACTGCGCTGGAAGATTGTCTTATATTCTGAGTCAGGTTAATCAGAAGAAGCGCTTTCATGATATTTGCATAATCCGTGTCAGATGTGGCAGAATTGTTTTTAATCTGCAGATTCTGAAGCTGGGTTGAAATGCTATCTAGATTTAATAGCTTTTTAATTGCGCTCTGAGTGAATCCAGAAAAATTCCCCGCAAAATTCTGGAGAGTTGCAAGATTTTGCAAATCCTGACTTAATACCTGATTTACGGCATCTTTTGATGAGACCGAATTAATGCTGAAATTGCTCATTGAGTTTAACCCCTGCGAATTTGAAATTGTTATCTGCAAATTAAAGACTGCAATCTGATTGAATGTATGAGAAATGCTATTTGTTGAAGTTGTCTGTATTGGACTTCCGTCGCCAAAATTCCACTGATATTGGCTTATTGTTGCATTTGAGCCAAATGTATTTACGATAGCCGTGAAGTTCGTAGGAAGATTTTGCGCCGTTGTTAAGGGAGTGACCGAAGAAATTTGGGGGATTTGTGCAACGCTTACAGTTTGCGAAAGAAGGGGGTATGATGTGTTTCCGTCTATCAAATTTAATGCCAGACTATATGGCCCGAAATTGCTTGGGACAGAAAACCCTGCGCTATTCAAGGACAAACTTTGATACCCCTTTGTATTTATCAAAGCAGGGGTTTGCGCAATCTTGTACAAAGTATTGATTGCGGTCGTTCCGGAAGAGGAATCGAATATCAGCAAATTTAAACTTGACAGATTAATATTCTGATTCTGCGCGGCATTGAATCCAATCGGGATAAGGCATCCGCTTGAGCATTTGTCTCCATATTTGCTTTGAAGGTAATTTGTTATTTCCTGCTCAAGGTTTCCGGGATATCCCGAATTTGCAATTTCTGAATCATTGAATAAAAAACTCCCTACCGGAGCGAATAATACAGACTGCCCGAATATCTGGAAGTCTATTGTGTAATTTCCGGCAAAGTTTCCGACATAGCCGCAGGGATTTGCGGGATTTGCTGAATTTATCTGATAGCTATTTGCCGTGCCGACTGCTTGCTTAATGCAAATCCAAAAATTCCCGCTGTTTTTTATAAGATAATTGCTGCTGCTTCCGCTGTTCTTTGCGATGCAGCTTATTTGTCCGGATCCGGTGGCTGTCACAAGGCAGTTTCCTGTCGCGGAGCTTCCATTTATATTTTGAATAGACATTTGGAATTGAGAACTCCCTGATCCAGATACCTGAGCTCCGATATTGACTTCTGCAGAAATTGGGAGAGCGATTTTTTCACAATATTGCGTTGAGCCAAGATAACTCGGCTGGGAATTACGTATGGAATCGCTGTAGCATCCAAAACTCTGCTGCCCTAAAGTGCTGGAAGCCTGATATGCATTCCATTCTGAAAATCCGTCATTCAATAAATCGACGCTTAATTGAGGAGCATTTGCCATTCCTGCATCGCTTGAAACATTAAGAGAGAGAAGATTTCCTCCTGAAATAAGGGGGGCATTTCCATTGATTAAAAAACCAAATATTTGCGGCTGTCCTGCAATTAAACTGAAATTTTCATAAAGGTTTCCAGAATCAGTTGCGGTATACGAAGAATTGCAGTCAAGCGTGCTGCATGAATAATTGAATCCTGTTTGCTGATTTAACAAACTTCTGAGGGAAATATTCTGTCCTGAATTTGAAGTAATATATGCATTTGATGAAACATTGATCAAGCTCAAGTTTACCCAGCCGGTAATTGTGGCATTGGGGGCATATTGTGTATTAACAGAAAAATTTCCAATTAAGACATTTGCCGAAACAGATTGAATAAAGAATATTAAAGAAACTGCAGATAGAATCATCACCGTCTTATTCATGCTGAGAATAATTGAATATATTTTATAAATTATTACTTTCGGTTGTTTCTCTTGTTATTTTGCTGATCCATTTCCATAAACTTTCCTGAACCAAGCAGGCATTGCCATTTTTGTGTCCTTTTTCAAATCTTCCAATATTTTTGATGCATGTTCTTTAGGATTTGATATATGATTCAATTCAAATGGAATCTCCCAGCCAAGATCTTCTAAATAACCTATAGCATCTGTCATTTCTGAAGGAATAAATTCTCTAGCTCCAATATAATCATTGAATGTTTTGCTAGCTTCTGCTCTAATATCTTCTCCACTAAGAAATCTTTCATATAAATCTATCAAATATTCTCTTAATTCTTTTATATTCAATCTCATTCCCATTTTATTTGTCCTTTCCCTTTTCGTATTCTTTGAAAAATTCTTGCATCCAAGGTTGGTTTAGTAATTCGCTAAGCAAGTTTTGAGCTTCATAAGTTTTAGGAGCTCCATCAGCCATCGCAGCATCATAAGAATTTATTTGTGAGTATCTTTCTACTCCTTTTCCTATATCATGCTTAAAATGTGTAATTGAGTTCCAGAAGCAGGCAAAGATCTTACTGTCATCAAATCGCCGCTTGCATTTCTTGTAATTAAATTTCCACTTCTATCTTTTCCAGTGACAGAACCCTCATAGCCACTTATTTCATTACCACTAATTGTACTTCCATCAGGAAGAAAAATCACATCGCCAAGCAAAATTCTTAACAAATCCATTTTAATTGCTTTCCTGTTAAAAATAATACATTTATGTGACTTTATACACTTTTCGATTTGGAGAAAATTATTTCCTTCGGTGACTTCTTCTGCTTTTAGATTGTTTCTTTGATTTTCTGACAAGAACAGTTACAACATAAATTGCGATTATTACTACAATTGTTATTATTGCATTAACTGCGGTGAATAAAGGCAATGAAATCTGCGCAGGGCATTCTATTACACTCGATCCGCTTTTACAATTTGTAGGTATATTTCCCGTTCCAGTCCATGTTGCAGTCCATTTATATGTTAAGAATCCATTGACACAGCTGTTATTTCCCCCTGTACCCAAGAAAGTGTATACACAATTTCCTGAAGAAGCGGTTGGAGAAGAGCAATATCCTCCGCTACTTGTCTTAGTGCAAGTAGCATCCCCTGTGCAGCTGCTTGGATTTCCATTATTGCCATTTGTTACGCCTGAATTGGCGCAGCTGTTTAGAAGAGCGCTGTCTCCCGTAGGGCAGACATCATTAGGGTAGCAATAAGTCAAACCCTTTGGCTGATCATAACATAATGTATATCCGCTTGCACATTGAGTGATGTTTACAGGATTGCTATTTGCCTTATAGCACATTCCTGCCTGGCATAATGATCCTGAAGCGCAATTATCCTGGTCTCCATTATGGCAGTCAATTGAACTGCATCCTTCGCCAGCATCGCAAACACCATTTCCATTGGATAAAGGTATTTCTGATGAAGGGCAAGTATTTCCCGGATAGCAATAGTTTAGATTTGAAGTTTGATTTGTGCATAATGTATACCCATTGTTGCAACTTACAAGTCCGTTTGCTTGATATATATTCATGAAAGTGCAACTGCTTGTTGTTGTATTCCATAAACATTGAGAGGCATATGCATTTGGATCTCTGGTGCCTCCCTGAGAAAAGGTAAGGGTATTTTTTGCAACATTGCAAAGGGTATTGTCTGAACTGCAGGTTGTCTGATTCTTATAATCTCCGCAAGTTATTATAGCGCTGCAAAAACCAGTTGATTGCTGTGTTACTGATAATGTTGCATTTGGAGATCCGCTTTGAAGAATATTGTTGTTTAATATTGCTTTGGCCGTAAATTTATAAGCATTAGGCTGTCCCGAATGATATTCCGCAGTCCATGTGCTTGTTACGCTGTTTCCGCCCGTTAATGGGAAGGTAACATCTCCGGGATAATTGCTTGCCCGATTCCCATTGCTGTCTGTTATGTTAAATGTAACTGTTGCTCCCGCGCAATTCGTTCCTGTAACATTCAATCCAACCTGAACGCCTTGCATCGCACTATTATAGGTCCATGTTGCGGAATTTAACTGGCAATTAACTTGTCCTCCTGAAAGTCCCGCAATTTTACAGCATATTGCAGTGTTGAATCCTGCTCCTGTGCCAATATGTGCATCGGTATAATTGCTCAGATTAAGTATATTCATGTAATAATTTGAATCACATCCTGTCGTTGTGCTTATGCAGCTTAGGGCGGTATTTGTAGTGGCCCAGTAACAAACAGGAACAGCATAAGCTACTGGTTGCTGGCTCGGATCTTGTGCATGCGCATTTGTTGAAGAAGTTAATCCGATAATCTCATTTCCGGGAGTAAGACCATAATAATTCTTATTTGAAGAGCAAGTTGTATTGTCATTTCCGAAATAGCAGCACAAGGCATAAGAATATGATTGATATGGAAATTCTCCATGTGCATTGTTTGATGCAGCAATACCCATTACAATATTCCCGCCAACACTGGAATTACAATTGGTAGCTGGAACAATATTGCATAAATAACTTGGGGCTGTTGCAGAAATAAAATTTACGGATACAAAAGCGCTTAAAATTAATAATAATGATAGTGCAATCACTCTCTTTTGCATTCAATTTTTAAGGGAGTGCATTTTATAAATATTTCTTTGTTAGTTAAGAATATTAAAACTTGTTCCGAGAATATTATTTACGCTTTCTCCGTTACTATAAGTTTCTTCATAATCTAATAGTGTATATTTCTTATCTATCTTTGAAGGAGATGAAAGGCTTACAGAATGATTACTTATTGTCTCAGAACCATCAAAGGCTAAGGATTCTAATGGATAAGACTCTGCAAGACCGATTTCATGTGAAGCAATTTCTTCTAAAGTTCCTTTATCAAGATTATAAAAGATAAAGCTTACGGCATTTCCGCTAATTCCTCCTACAGTCCCCCTGCTGCTTACATATGTTCCTCCTTGTGTTGGCAATAAGGTAGGAATCGAATTAAAAGGGATAACAATTTCCCATCCATCTTGAGAATTTACATAAGGAACTATAGAGCTATCTGATATTTGCCCTTCTTTTATTGTCTGATCTACAACTATATTCAAGCCAGATCTGCCAGGAATAGTATTATTATTTGTGATTATGTCACTCCATTCTTGAGCTTTTTGTTTTATAGCGTCAGTATCTGAAAATTTACTTCCATCTAATGGACTAGTCCCTACTATTTCTATATTGGGTATGTTATATTTCTCTAATTGTCCTCTGGAGTACTTTGTATTAACATCATTAACAAAAGATATGAATTGGGAAGGAGTATAAGTTGTTCCAGAAAGACCGACGGTGGAATCAAAAGGCACAACTCTAACTGCGGGATTTCCTGTTGGAACAGTTATCGGATTTTGATCTCCTGTTGGAAGTGTTATTGTTCTTACATAGCTTGTTGGATTTGCTTCAGTTCCCGTTTCCGCTTGAAGTATTTCTCCATTTGGAAGCTGTGAAACTAATTCATCTAATGTAAAAGAGAAATTTCCGTAAGGATCTGTTGGAACTGTTTTCAAAAGTGAATTATCTGCAGGATTAAAAACCTTAATTGTTCCCTGTTGTCCTGTATGTGTCTCGTCGCTTTCTAGCTTTCCAGAAATATCAACATAGTCTAAGGGAGGATTAATCTTGCTAACACTTATAACTTGCTTGACTTTGCTGCTTGTTATCCCAGAAGCATCAATTACTTCGCCATAAACATCTGTATTTGTGCTAAATTGTCTGCTTATGCTTATTGGACTATATTGGTCTATTGTTTCATCTATAGTTCCATCTTCATTTTTGTCTATTTCTACCTTATATTCGCTTATTTTTCCAGATATTTCATTTCCGGTCAGATTTATTGAAGCGGTTAAAGGTGCTTGCCCTGAAGTTGGGTTTACATTAAGACTTGCATTAGGGGCATAATTATTAAGTTTGTAGCCTGCAAATCCTATAGAAGCTACAGCAGCACCTAAAAGGAGGGTATTTCTTACCCCTTTTTCCAATTTTTCTATTAGACTTTTTGCCATATTTTATAGAAGAGCTTAGAACTTATAAATCTTATGGATTATAGTCACTATATAGGAGCAACTAAAAGTAAGATTTATAAATCTTAAAAATACCTCTTTTTGTGGAAATAGATGGTTCAGATGTCTTAATGTTGATTGGATTAATCTTCTTAATTCCAATAGTTTTTACGGTAAAAGCAGTCAAATTTTTGATGGAATAAAAAGCTAAAGGTAAAGCTTATATATAAGGAATAAATAGAAAATTTATGGAAAAAACATTGGTCGAAAAGGTAGAGTGTGCGGACCAAGCTATAAGTTCTGTAGCCCAAGAAAATGCAATCCTGACTCCCTATGACTTAATGGGAGATTATAAAGAAAAGGATTTAGACTCATGGGGCGATTATCAGGACTGGCATAACTTTAACAACTGGAATAACTGGCCTAACCATTAACTCTATTTTTAAAATGGAAAATAATCATTTTGTAGAGGATAGAATCTCAGATAATTTAATCTTCTTTGGAGTAGCCCATACTAAAAATTTGGTTGAAATTTCCAAATTAATTGAAGCAATTAGGGAATTTAATCCGGATATTATCCTTATCGAAGGTGGATTTGAAAAAGCAACTTTTAGATCTGAAGAAGAAGCAATTGAAAAAGGGGGGGAAATGGGGGCAGTTTCTTTTTTTGCAAAAAAGAATGTTATTAATCTTTTGCCAAATGACCCAGACCAAAAGGATGAATTTGATTTTATGATAAAAGAATTTGGAAGAGATTTTACTTTGCTTTATTTTGTTCTGAGAAATTCAAATTATAGAAAACAAAAAATAGATCAAAATGTTTTAAATGAAATTAAAAATTTAACAAAATGGGAAAATTTTGATTTTTCTCTTCAGAACTTTAAAAGAATCTTTTTTGGTATAATAAATGAATCCTTTGATGAAAATAAGAACTATTCAGATTATTTCAATCCAACTCTTTCGATTAACAAATTAAATTCTGCAACTCAAGAATTAAATGAATTTAGAGATAATTTTATGGTTGGTAAATTAAAATCTTTAATAAAAGAGAACAAAAAAATCGGTATTGTTAAGGGAAGTTATCATCTCTTTAAAAATAAAGATGAAATTAGAAAATTAACAAAATGAATGATCCAATTTTTGAATTAGAAACAGATACAAAAAAGAAATTTATAATGAATAGAGATACTGGTAGATGGGTTATAGCTGACAGGATCGATGGAGAAGTTATAGAACAGGTCTCAAGACTGGTTGGAAAGACAGAAAGTTTTACTGGAACTTCATTAATTGTTTTGAATACTGGAAGAAAATGTAATCTAAGATGTAAATATTGCCATGTCGGGGAATTAAAAGAACAAAATGAAGATATGCCCCCTGAAGTTGGCAGGAAAGCAATTGATCGAGTTCTAGAATTAGACGAGAGAGATCGGCATATTGTATTTCACGGCAGTGAACCATTTATGAATCTTGGATTATTGAAAGAATTAGTTAGTTATTCTAAAGATAAAGGAGATAAGATAAGATTCTCAGTTCAATCTAATGGAACTTTATTCGGCGAATCTGCCCTTGATTTTTTGCATAATCAAGGGGTTGTTTCGGGACTTAGTTTTGACGGATTAAGACAGCATCAAGATGCCACTCGACCTTATGCTAATGGTGCATCAACATATGAAAGGATTATTGATGGAATCTCTGCCCTTAGAGAAAAACAGGGAGGCTTATCGGTAATAACCGTCGTGTCTAAGTATAATGTTAATGATCTGGAAGAAATTGCTAATGATTTTGAAGCAAGAGGAATTGAATCTGTTTTATTTTCTTTATTATATCCGCCAATACAAGATTCTTCCATTGCTCCGGATAACAACCTGCTTTTTGATAATATGAAAATTGTTCTAGATAATTATATAGAAAAGACCATTGAAGGACAACACCCTATAAAAATAAGGAATCTAAGAGACACTCTAAGAACATTCTTTAAAGAAAAAACAACAGATAATTGTGTTCAATGTGGTGGGGGAAAGACTCATCCCCTCATAGCTATAGATATTGATGGTTCTATCTATCCCTGTGACTTTTTTTGGGGGAGAAAGGAGTATAGTATCGGGAATATTTTTAATAACTCTTTAAGAGAAAGTTTTAATTCTACAAATAATTTTAGAGTATTCCGTTCTTTAGAAAGAATAGATGAATGCTATAATAATTGTGATTGGGTTCGATTTTGTGGTGCAGGATGCCCCGGAGGTTCTGTAGTTGGAGAAAAAGGAATAGCAAGTAAGAGTATCTATTGCGATTATTATAAAGAATTATTCGGATATGTTGCCGGGAAGATTCCTTTTCTTCATGAAACAGGATTGCTGGGGAAAATGTTAGAAATTGAAGGTTAATAAAATTTTTTTCTCATTTTTCATAAAACTTAAAAAGAAGGTTGAACAGGAATTATTATGAGTATAGAAGATTTTTGGAATGATTTGTCGATAATACAACATAAAAGTCCAACGGTTCATCCAAGTCCTTTTAATGTATTACACGGGTCTGTTGATTCTTTTATTCAGGGAAGGATTAATATGTATAGAACTCCTGGACCTAATTATGATCCTGCACATTCTGATGAATTGGAAAGAGTAGACCAAGAAGCGCAACAAAGTAGTTTTGCTGAAATTTGTGCACATAAAGCATATGTGGACTTAGATAGGGACTTAGCAGCTAACAAAATTGATGCTGAAGAATATGCTAGAAGATTAAGAAAGATAGCAGAATGGGGCGGAGAAAGGAAATAAACTTTTTTATCCCTTGACCACCATTAAAGGTCTTAATCTGGCTACTTTCTTGCTGATCCCAAGTTCATCAACAACTCTTACAACTTCTTCGATATCCTTGTAGGCTTTTGGAGCTTCTTCAAGCATGCCTTTTATGCTTCCTGTTTTGAATTTTACATTGCTGCTTTCAAGTTCTTTCTTTAATTGCGATTCTGTTATCTCTTCTTTTGCTCTTGTTCTGGACATTAATCTTCCTGCCCCATGTGCTGTTGAAGCAAATGAGAATTCTTCTGCTTTTTTTGTTCCAAGCAGAACATATGAAGCGGTTCCCATGCTTCCGGGAATCAAAACAGGCTGTCCTATCTTTCTGTATTCTTCCGGGATTTCTTTTCGGTTTTTTCCAAAAGCTCTCGTTGCCCCTTTTCTATGCACGCATAATTCCATTTTTTTGCCATTTATTTCGAATGGCTCAAATTTTGCAATATTATGGGTCACATCATAAACAAGTTTTATCTTTATATTGGGAAAAAATTTCTCAAAAGATTTTCTGATATTGTATGTTATAATCTGTCTGTTTGCAAATGCAAAATTTGCAGAAGCATTCATTGCCTGTATGTAATCTTTCGCTAACTGAGAATCTAATGGGGCATAAACAAGTTCTCTATCCGGCAGATTGTCAATTCCAAATTCCTTTTCCATTTTATGGATATAGTCCGATGCAGTCTGATGGCCCAATCCTCTGCTTCCGGTATGAATCAGTATGGTTATTTGATCTTTTTTCAATCCAAAAACCTCTGCGGTTTTTTTGTCAAAGACTTCATCAACATACTGGACTTCAAGAAAATGATTTCCGGATCCTATTGTTCCCAATTGGTTTTTGCCCCGGGCTCTTGCTTTTTGGGAAACTTTTTGAGCATTAGAATCTTTTATGCATCCTCGATCTTCTATCTTTTCGATATCATCTTTTGTTGCATATCCTTTTTTCAGAGTCCATTCAGCGCCTTGTTCAAGTATTTCGGTCATTTCCTTATCTGAGATTTTTAATTCTCCTCCGACTCCGACTCCGGACGGAATATTCTTGTATAATTCGTTAAGGATTTGATCTCTTCTTTCCAAGAATTCTTTTTTTGTCAGATTTGTCTTTAGCAATCTTACTCCGCAGTTTATGTCATATCCTACTCCGCCGGGCGAGATGATGCCTTTCTTTAGATCAAATGCAGCAACACCTCCGATTGGAAAACCGTATCCCTGATGGGCATCCGGCATAGTAATCGATTTTTCCACAATTCCTGGAAGCATAGAAATATTTTCTACCTGTTCCAGTGTTTTATCCTGCTTTATTTTATCAATTAGATTTTCAGATGCAAGAATCATGGCAGGAACAAGCATTTTTCCATGTTTCGGGATCTCATAAATATTCTTTTCAATTTTTTTGATTTCCATTACACATCCACAACGACCTGCGCCTCCCATTTTCCCATCTTCTTTTTTATGTACATTTCAGAATATGTAGCGGATTTAATGCTGTCTAAATTTTTGTAGTTCTTTGCCTCGTCTCCAGAAAGAACAGCCCTCAGCGTAATTTTGCCTTTCTTATTTTCCAATTGGACCTTTGCGTTTGCCGGAACAAAATTTTCAGCGTCTAGAAAATATATGACTTCATCAATAAAGTTGTAAAGCAATTCTTCATAATCCCTTGCGGATATTTTGAATCTTTTTGTCGCAGTGCTTTCAATTTTGCCTCCTTTAGACAAAAAATCAGAAAGTGCCAGGACTGAATTTTCAAAAATCGCTTTAAGATCCTTTCCATGCACAACGAATTTCATATCAGCAGTATGTTCCAAAAATTTGTATTTCATCTGGGCCAGCAAAAGAGCTTTAATTGTTTAGGGCTGTAAGTCTGGAGAGTTGAGGTTATAAAAATCCTTTGTGCATATACATCCTTGCTTATGCTTTGCCAGAAATTGCAGGTGCTGTTTGTATAGCATATTTCAGCCGCGCATAAAAGAGCGCTGGGGGCGATAGTAGCAATCTGGTTTTTTACATCTGCGGGGAAAGTCGTATAGTTGTCTGATGTTGATGGCAGCAAAGAATTGCTGATTCCGATTATTTCGCTTCTAAGCGTGTCATTAAGCTCTATTGTTCTTAGTATGTAAATTTCGTAATTGTAGATTTTAGGCGAAGAGTCATTTTGCTGGATATTCTGCTGGTTGACAACTATAACCAAAACGGCAGCGACTAGCAATATTGACAAAAATGCCTCGACAATTCTTATCCATCCTCTTTTATTTTTCATTTTACCATACTCTTATAGTTAAAATCCCCGATTGTATGCTGCTGTTTCCAGTCACATATAATACAGGAAATCCTTCCGAATAAACGTTGCTGAATGCTGGAATTTTGTTATTTGTCCCGATTATGGTCTGGTTCTGATAAGTAAAATTAAACCCGAAATTATTCTGGGCTGTCAAATTAAACCAATTTCTTACCGAATTATAATTTCCATTATAGGAGTTTATCAGCTTAAAGATGTTGAAATCAAAAAGATATTGCGATGAGGAAGTGATTTGTCCGATTATGTAATTATTTTGGGAGCTTCCCTGCTGCAATAAATTGCAATTTGGGAGGGTGCTTGATTGGATCAGATTAAATGCCGGAGAATAATAAACGTCAAGGAAAGAGCTTAATTGCGGATTTGAAGAAATGTCGATGTATAGGTCATTCCCTGAATAGTATGAGGCAAAAATATAGCCTGTTGAATTTCGTACGACTACTGTCGGACTGCTTATATTTGCGTTATTCAAAAAATTCTGCAGCTGGATGCAATTCTTCTGGCTATTTTGATTTGCAGAGAAGCTTATTATCGCTAAATTATTCCCGCTTAAATTATTCACTACTGCGTTTTCAATGGAACTGGCGATGGTTGTTTTGCCCTCTTGGGTAGTCAATGTTGGCTGCAGGATAGCATAAGCGAATACTATGAAACTGACAAAAATGATAAAAGATATGATAACATCGACATGGGAACCTCTTTTGTTCATTCTAATTTTTAGTCTGGCAAATATATAAAATTATCCGAAAATAAGGTTTGCCCCCATGGTGATGAGGAATGAAAATATCACTAATGCAAAAGAGTGCTTTATTCCTGCACGTATGTTTCCTTCCGCTAATTTTCCAATGGTCAGGCCGCTGAAAAATCCCTGGACCAGAATTAGATATAAAAATGAGTTTGATAATTCAGCCGTATTTATCGCAGATCCGCTGCCGCTTGCTGATGAACCTCCAGCAACCAAAGTCGGTGTTCCAAGGATGCTTCCCACTCCCGTTCCCAATCCTCCTGTGTTGAAAGTGGAGATTAAAGGAATGATCTTATATTGCATAACAAGGATTATAATTATGAATATGAAGAAGATTACATATCCCTGAACAACAAGTGTCGATGCCGAAGATTTTCTTTCTTTGCCCAATTTATCAGATGTGCTGACTGCCGATGCAACAGCTTCCAGAATCTTTCCAATATCGCCGCCTGCTCTTTCCGCCTGTCCTATAAGAGTCAAGGCCCTTGAGATCGTCCTGTTATGTACATCATCGGAAAAAGTTTGCAGAGCATATTTCAGTGGAATTCCTATCGAAATTTGGTTGGCCAGTTTTTTGATATTTGGGCTCAGAGCTCCATATGGCTTGTCCTTCGAATTTATGATGCTCTTATTGATTGGAGTCCCGCTTTTGACGCTTTCGACAAGGTCTCTGGCAAATTCAAGGAACATTTCTTCCTTTTCTGTTTCCATCCTATTCTCCTGGATTATAGAGAATACGAATGGAGAAGCCCCCACAATCACCCCAATGCCAAATATAAAAAAGAATAATTGTGTATTCATGAAGAAGAAAGAGACTATAATCAGGATTAATCCCAAAATTATTCCTGCCCAGTGCATTTTTTTTATTTCCATTTTATTTGCTTGGTTGTTTTATTCTTAGGAATACTAGGAATACAAGATTTACTCCCGCGACTCCAAGTATCATTATAAGCGAGATTGTTGTAGGGGCCAAAGAAATTCCTAAGCCGCTTACTTCTATCATCATCAGAAGCAGCATTAAAATCATAGGCGCAGCTATGACGATGCTGATGTAGACATCAATAAATGTCTCGGAGGCTCTTGTATATCTTTCTCTTTCCAGCCTGTAATCCAGAAGCAGGCTTTCAGATCTTTTTTCGAAGAATTCCCCCAGATCTCCGCCGGAAGTTATGTTGGTTGCTAAGCTGTTGTACAGATCAGAAAGTTTTCTGCTGGGGCAGTTGTCTGCAGAATTTCTAAGTGCCGTGACTAAATCATGGCCGTAAATTCCTATCTCGTTCATGACTTTGGTGAATTGATTCTTAAGATGGGGGTATTCTCCTGTCGAGATTATTATGTTGAATATATTCGTTGGCTCTATTTTGGAGCCTGCAATTGCAGACATGCTGATTGTTGCGAATGGCAGCTCCTGGTCTATTCCATTTTCCAGATTTCTCCTTTCCAGAGAAGGATAGACATAAAGAAAGACAAAAGTGATTATCGGGATTACAAACAATATCCAAAACAACCCCAAGAATCTTGAGACAAGGTCGGTAACCGGAGTTATAAAAGGAGCTACGGTGCTTACATTGAAAAATAATAAAAACAAGAACAGAATCAGGGCTACTCCCTCGGAAATCAGGACAGAAAAAAGAAGTACGGATATGTATGCGGAAGGTATAAAGCCCATATTGGTCTTTAATAAATCTCTGATAACCCCTGCAAAAGTTTTGCTGTCGACTAATGGCCTGGCAAAATCGGAGAAGACTCTGCTGGACAATCCTGCATAGAGATTCGGCAGCTTGCTTTTGTTTTTTTTGGCAGCCTCTTCTTTTTTGCTCTTTTCCAGTCTTTTTACGATATTTTTTTCTGCCTTCGTAATTTTAAACTCCTTAGTGAGCTTGCTGTCCTCCTCAAATTTCTGGATAAAATTCTTCTTATCCTTCTTTTCCTTATACTGATTTTTCATGGCTTCTTCAACAATTCTTTCATTCCCGTTGCTGTCCAGAATCCTTACAAGATTGAGCTTATTGAGCAATAGCGGGATTTTATTATTCTCCTGGTTCAGATGATGCTTCAGTGAATTTATCTGGGATAAGATTGCCGGATTTTCTCTGTTGCTGGGATTCGAGGTTAGAAGGGAAGATATCTCTTCTATTGCTTTCTTTTCTATCGAGATTATCTTCTTCAAATCCATGAAAGTATCCTTCTTTGCGCTTATCATTTTGTAACCTCGGAAATTTTATAGCTCAGGCTTATGATAAATTTCTTTGTTTTGTTGAAATTGTCGGGGTCTTTCTTTTCATAGAATTCTTCAAGCTTTCTTTCTGATTCATCAAGAGAGGTTATCAAATGTCGCAATAGTGATGAATCTTCCCCTGTTTTTCCCCTGGAAATATCACTATTTTCGACCTCTTTTGGCATATTAGAAAAATGCTTGGTATGTTATTAAATATTTTGTTAATCAGAATTGGATATTAAACTGAGCAAGAACATCTAGGGGTTTTTTGTAATACTCATTGACTATTTGTTCAACTCTTTTGAAGCCGAATATTTTTCTCCTGAATATTTCATAAAGCAGTTGTGTTCTTCTTCTGAATTCCAGATCCAGTTCCTGTACATTGATTCCGTATCTGGTGGATATTTTTTCGAAAACCTTGCTGTTTCTTTTGGAATAAAAGACATCATCCACCGGATTCCAGACAAAAGGGGTGTTTGTAAGGGCTATTCCTTCCGGGCTGACATCTATCACTTCAACAATTTCCCTTAACCTTCTTGTCTCTTCTTTGTTTACAATAGCATGAGTCATGATGCAAACGCAGTCAAGTACATTAAGCAAGGTGGGGGGCAATTCTATAGGGGGAGTTTCCAGCCTTCTGATAACGCTTTCAACAGAATCAGAGTGAATTGTACTAAGCGAAGAGTGTCCGGATGCCATACCCTGGAATAATACTGAAGCTTCTCTTCCTCTGACTTCTCCAACAATAACATAATCGGGATTTTGCCTGAATGAACTTCTCAACAGATCGAATAAGCTTACCGCTCCAATCCCCCTGATTCCCGAAGAAGTTCTCGAAACGCTTGGAAGCCAGTTTTCTCGGGGCAAATTTAATTCTCTGGTATCTTCAATACTTACAACTCTGGCTTCAGGCGGGATAAAGAATGCTACTGCATTCAGCAAAGTCGTTTTTCCTGATGATGTTCCTCCTGTAATAAGTATATTCATCTTGTACTGAATAAGCATCCACAAATATGCAACCATCTCCGGGCTCAGTGTATTGAATGAAATCAATTGCGTAGGGGTCCAAGGCTCTTTTGTGAATTTTCTTATCGTAAATGTCGGACCCTTGCTTGAAATGTCTTTGGTGTATGTTGCATTTACTCTGCTCCCGTCTGGAAGGCTGCCGTCAAGTATTGGATTAGCATATGAAATATATTGTCCGGATCTCTGTGCAAGCTTTTCGACAAATCCCTCCAACCTGTCCAAATCCCTGAAAATAATATTGGTCTTCAAATTTCGGTACATTCTGTGGACGATATAAACGGGAGTGTCTGCCCCATTGTTTTCTATATCCTCTATGAAATAGTCTCTTAGCATGGGCTCTATTTCATTGAATCCGACAAAATCCCTGCACAGATAATAGTATATCTTTTTGTAGCTCTCATAAGACATCTCGATTCCGAGTTCAACAGCAAGGAACTTAAATCTCTGGTCAATGTAATCAAGCAGGCCGTCCATATCTTTTTGCACGATTATATCAAAATTGATCATTTCTCTCATAGCTTCCAATATCCTTCTCCTGTACTCTTCTTCTATGCTGTTCAGCAATGGCTCTTCGATTTCGTAAAAGACCTCGTAATTCTTTTCATCCCAATATATGTGGGCAAAGGCGAAAGGGGAAATCAAAGCATATCTTACATCAATTTTTGTTTTATCTTCGATTCGGGCCATGTGGGGCACTTCTGGTGAGAAGTCTATTTCAACTTTGGGAAAATTCTGTATTCCTATTTTTTCTTGTGCTGCCATTTATCCGATTTGGAAATCCATCTGGGTTCCATTTCCTCCATCATTTGATATGAGAATATTGTAAGGTGTTGAGGCCTGTGTTATGGTCTTGATAGTATTCTGCCCCTGATAAGTTATGTTATAGCTCGTGTTATAATTTAATGTCATGTTCACATTGCTTAAGTCATTTATCGAATGTGTATAGACTACGACATTTCCAAAATTCACATTTTTATCAGGTTCGCTGAATTGGTAATGGCTTTGGCTCATGCTGAAAATTATCATGTCATTTACCCCGTCAATAATCAATGAGCCTGCCTTAAGATTGACTGAGACTTTCCTCGAATTGCCGGGGCAATTCTGCGCGAGCGAAGAAATAATATTGTCTATTCCATTAAGCATAGATATCGACTGCTCGAAATGTAGACTTGTCCTGAAGTTCGGCTATTTTTGGCTGTATAAAAGAAAGAACAAGCCCGATAAATTACCAGGGCAATTAAAGTGTAGATTACAGTTTCGACCCAGACCTGCCCTCTTTTATTCATAGAATCCTAAACAAATTTT
>CAVZZS010000009.1:0-15628 GCA_963779925.1 uncultured Nanoarchaeota archaeon
ATTCCAGAATTCGTTATCTCAATAAAATCTGCCTTTCCAACAAGATTTTTCATACTTTTTGCTCCAAGATAAGTCATACCCGATGCCAGTGCACCAAGATATTTCCTTATTATTGGATTTATCGGACCTTTGTAGGGGGCCAAAGTCTTCTCTCCTTCCACGCTTATTATCTCTTTATTATCTTCGCCATCAAGCTCAGCCTTCTTTACAGACACATCGTAACTTGCAGAACCTCGATACATCTTGAACATTTTCCCATTTTTTATAATAATTTCACCTGGACTCTCTTCCGTTCCAGAAAAAAGATACCCGCACATTACTGTGTCTGCGCCTGCTCCAAATGCCTTCACAATATCTGCCGGTTTTTTTATTCCCCCGTCTGCACAGATAGGGATTTCGCCTTTAGTAGCTTCATAAACATCCATTATTGCAGTTAACTGAGGAATTCCTGCGCCAGCCATCAATCTTGTTGTGCATAAAGAACCGGGGCCAATTCCAACCTTTACTGCATCAGCACCCTTGCTTAGAAAATACTCGGCAGCATCTTTTGTCGCAATATTGCCCGCCATTACATCTATATTTGGATAAGTTTCTTTCAGATAATCCAACGTTTTTCCAGCATATTTTGAATGCCCATGCGCTATATCAATTACAATTATGTTCACTCCTGCTCTGACAAGAGCATCAACTCTTTCTTTTACATCCTTTATTCCAATTGCCGCCGCTGCGATTAATCCATTTTCCCTAACTTCTTTGACTTGTTTCGCCTGTTCTTCAGTACTCATGAATCTATGTATTACCCCCAATCCGCCTAATTTTCCCAATGCAATTGCCATTTTTGATTCACAAATCGTGTCCATATTTGCTGCAATAATCGGCACATCAATAGAATAATTCCGAGTAACCCGCGTTTTTAATTCAACGTCTTTTCGTGATGCTACTTTGTTATATTTTGGAACTATTAAAACGTCATCAAAAGATAAACCTCTTCCGATTATCCTTGCCATAATATTGGCATAGAAATATTTTTTATAAAGATTCTTATACTATTTTGTCAAGAGTTTTTTGAAAATCTATCGTTCCCTCAGATAGTTCTTTTTTTATTTCGCTAATTGCAGAGCGCATTTTTTTCTCCTTGCTTCTAGATACGTAATAAAAAGACTCGTCTCTGGTTTTTTTTGTTATGAGAATTATTAATTTTCCCTTCTTTAAACGTGCCGTTCTTCCAGCTCTTTGAATTGCTCTTATTGCAGATGCTACGGGCTCATAGAATACGACTAGATTAACTTCAGGAATGTCAAGTCCTTCTTCTCCAATTGAAGTTGCACATAATACATTTGTTTCTCCTGAAGAAAAATCTTCAATAGTTTCTTTTTGCTCTTTTTGGCTCAATCCCGTATCTTTCTTTTTCAATTGGCCCACAAAAATTTTTGCATTTATCCCCTGAATTTTGTTCAGACTTTTAGATATTATTACTGCAGTATCTCTATATTGCGAGAAAATAATTGCTTTTAGAGGCTCAGTATCTTCTTTCTCCTCTTCAATAATCCTAGTCAATTCCGCAATTTTAGGGTGCTCCATTTTTCTTGCTATAAGATAATTTGACTTTACAAATGCAAGATTGAAGTCTGGTCTTTTGACAAGTTGTTGGACAGCTTTACTTTTTAATTTTGCAGATTGGTCTAACAAATCCTTAAGATAATTATTAAATCCGACCAGCGTTTGTGTTTCAATCAATTCTAATGCATGCTGTAGTTTTACTGCATTAGCACAGGCAGACATACCCTTAAAGACATTAAAATTTTTATTCCCCATCGAAAGCAGGTGACCCATTTTGGTCTGCAATTTTATCAAATTTATTTTTGTTGGAACCTCGAATAATAAACCTCGGGATTTTAATTCATCTACATAGACATCGTGAATTCCTTTTAGGATTCCGCGTATTTCCTGAAATTCAGGCGGGAGATCTAGTTCTATTTTTTCAAATTTAAGTTCCTGAATATTATGTCGGATATCATCGCTATCTCTTGTTCTTAATTCGACTTCTTCTATTGAAAGATTTCTGCATATCTCTTTTATTTTTTGATTATCACTTCCCGGAGAAGCTGTTAATCCTAGAATTCTCGGGTGAATAGAACTTTTTCTATATTCGTCCGCGATATAATTGTAGTCGTAATTTTTTATGCATCTATGTGCTTCATCTTCAACTAAGAGACAAGTATCCCTTAAGTTATATAAATTATTTTTCAAATCATTTGCAATGCACTGCGGAGTTGAAAAGATTATATCGGCAGTCTTCCATATTTCTTTTCTTTTTTCGGCTGCGACATTTCCTGTGAAAAGCTGTAAATCTCCGAATAACTCGGGTAGATGTTTTTTAAAAAAATTGAGATGCTGATCTGCTAGAGGTTTTGTAGGGGCAAGAAAAAGTATTTTTTCTCCCGGAAACTTCTGGCTTCTTTCTATTGCAAGCATAAGAGCAATAAGCGTCTTTCCGAGTCCAGTAGGAAGCACAACTAAACAATTCTTATCTTTGCATGTTTCAAAAATCTTTTGCTGATAATCTCTTGGTGAGATCTCTTTGAGAAAATCCATGATTATTATATTATGAATATCATGAAGAATAAGCCTGCTGCAACCAAACAAGCTAAGAAACTCCAGAGAATTATATTTCCAAAGAAGATCCTGTTTCCGTCAAGATGTGATAGGGGAATCATATTGAAAAATGCAAAGTAAATATTCAATCTAGAGAACTCTGTGAATCCAACTAAATATCCGACAACCGCAAAGATGAGATTTGCGAATATCCCTGCAGCAGCGATATAACCCATGTGCTCTTCAGTCATCTCGGAGAAAGTGTATAATCCATGCCTTCGTGCAGCTCTATAAGATTTAGGTTTAACTTCAAAAACAAGAGAGGCCATCCATGCCAACCCCTGTATCGGGAAGAAAAGTATTTTTGAAACTAAAGGTAAAAATGCCCCGATTGCAAAAGGTTTTTTGAAATGTTTTCTTTTTCTTATTCCATATCCTTCAATTTCCCAGAATTTTATCTCCGTTTCTGTTTCAAGATAAAAACTGGAAATCTTTTTTGCTAAAACATTTATGACAGTCACGCAAAATACTGCAAGTAATGTCCATAAAAATGCAATATACCCCCCAAGTAATAAATTAGTTGAGAAAGCTATTACCACGGAGGTAACTAAAATGATTAATATCTCTTTTTTGTTGAACATCTTTCTTGAAATATTTCAATTTTTATAAATTTATTTGTAATTGAATGGAAGAATAAACTTTTAAATTAGACTCTCTTTTACAAAAAAGGAAAGTTATTGTTATCGAAAACTAATAAATAGACAACGGAAAAGTATTTAAATATTTGACACAAAATAATTTCATGAAAGTTAAAAGAATCACAGAAGTTTTAGGTCTTAGAGTCTATACAGATTCGGGAGAATACTTTGGAGAGGTAGAAGAAGCCAATATTTTTGAAAACAAAGTAGACGGATGGAGAATAAGAGTTGGTGGAGGCGTTGCTTCTTTGATTGGGGGAGCAAGAGGAGTTATTATCCCACACCAATTTGTAAAATCTATTGGTGATGTTTTAATCATAAGTTCTTCTGCATTGCCAAGCGCACCTGAATCCGACTTTGAAGAGGCCTCAGAAGATCTTGCGTAAATAGAATATGGCAAGCTCAATATTTTTACAGAATACGATTTTTACCAGTTTTATCCTCCCTTTCTTCTTGATATTCTTCATTGCTTTTGCAATTCTTGAGAAAACAAAAGTTCTTGGAGAGAATAAGGGAACAATAAATGCCCTTATATCTTTAGTAATTGGATTTATCTTTATAGCCGCATTTAATTATTCCACCGTTGTCAATAACCTTGTTTTATTCCTTGCCATTTCTCTTGTTGTAATCTTTGTTGCTATGCTCATCTGGGGATTTGTAAGTGGAGAAGGCGGGCTTTCATTAAAAGACCACCCTGGATTTAGGACAATTCTTCTTGTAGCTCTTTTAATTGCAGTTGTAATTGGAGTTATATGGGCTTTCGGAATTCCTCTGACTGGTGAAAACGGAAGTGTTACAAGCTTATTGTTTAACCAAGTTTGGAGCCAACCTTTTTGGACTAATCTTATTTTTGTCGTTTTAATCGGAATTGCATTGGCATTGGTTATCGGATTGGGGAACGGAAGTAAGAAATAAGAAGTCTGATAATAAAGGGCAGAAACATATTTAAAGAAAAATATTCTAATCTGATAAAATGATTGGTGGTATTTTAGACACGACTTTTTTGAGTGGAGGAATTGGGGATGCACTTAATAACCTTGCTGCATTGGGATTCTTTACATATGCTCTTCCATTCTTGTTAATATTCGCTTTAGTTTTTGGAATTCTCACAAGAATGGGTATGTTCAAAGAGAATAAAGCAGTAACTGCGATAATTGCTTTGGCTGTAGGATTAATGGCTTTAAGCGTTCCAACAGTCCCTCAATTCTTCTCGCAGATTTTCCCTAGTATGGGAATTGGTTTAACAATATTATTGGTAATTATGATTCTTGTCGGTTTATTTTCAGATCCAACAAAACCTTGGCTTACAATCTCCCTATTTGTAGTTGCGGCTATAGTGGCTCTTGTAGTTGTTGTGCAGAGTTCAGGCTTAGACATTGGAGCATGGGTTCAGAATAATCTTGGAAATACGGCGGGCACTTTGATTATCGTTGCGATTGTAGTAGTAGTTATCGCAGTTGTAATCGGAAGAGAGAAAAAAGAAAAGAGCCCTGTGACATTTGAACCTTATTGGGCAAGAGTCCCTAAATAAGAAATTAAATAATTTATTTCTTTTTTTTAGAAATAGTTTTTTCTGCTTGTTCTTTCTCTGGTTCCTGTTCTTCAGAAGAATGCTGGCTTCTTGGACTAATTACCTTGCTAAACGAGTCCTGCATCATGGACATTTCTTTCTTTATACTGTCAAGATTGCTTCCATAAGAACCAATTTTTTCAAGTATTGAAGCCTGAAGCCGATCAATTATTGATTCTATCCTTTTCAATCTTTCATTTAAATGTTCAACTCTCGCCTGAGTAAGAACCTTAAATTCATCTGCGGAATCAACTCTTTTCGCAATCTCTGAAATCTTTTCATCAAAAACTTGTTCGGATACTTCTACAATAGTATCTGTATTAGTCGCAGTTTGCTGTTGAGGATAATAATCTCCGCCATAACCAGATGGATAACTTTGCTGCTGTTGAGGGTAATAAGCTTGTTGTTGCGGCTGTGGCGTATAAACTTGCCCTTGATCATATCCACCATCATTTCCCTGATCTTGATTATTTTCCTGGTCGTATCCCGCATCTGCATATTGGCTTCCTTGAGGAGATGGGACGGGCATATCTTCATCACCTCTAATATCTGTAACAGCATTTTTTATCTGTGCATGATTTAAAGCCTCATTTATCTCTCTTGGAGAGATATTTTGTTTTCTCAATTCTGAAATAATCTCCTGATCTGACATATTTCTCTGCCTCATCTGCGTAACTTGATCTAAAACCCCCATTATTTTTTACTCCCGAATGGCTGGAACATTCTCATTTGCTTTGCCAGAATTTCAACATCATCTTTTCTTGCTAATTTAGAGAATTCTTCAGATGCCGTATCAATAAAAGAGGCCAATCTTTCCATATTTGTTTTTATAACATCAAGATCTTTTTTTATTTCTAGAATATCATGGGTATTTTTCTCTCTTATATCAATTAAATTTCTTCCAATCAATAAAATCTGATTTTTCAGAACTCTTTGTTTTTCCTCCAAATCTCTTAGCCTTAAATTAGGGTCAACATTATAAGAACCCGGATAATTTGCTTGTTCACCTGCCATATTATGGGGAGGTTTGAAGACTTTAAAATTGTTTTGATTAAAAAGAGCATAATAATGCATTCTATCTGCACACAAAAAATTTTAAACCAAGAGCGGTTAATTAAATCGAGGTTAATATAAGAAATGCAATTCAAAGATGAGGCCGCCCTCTATTCATATGAAACCCAGAGAGAGGGGGGCGAAGACGTTTTGTATGTGAACTATTTGGGTGCGCCTTTTGTTCCAAGTATCGCAGATTCTCCCGAAGTAATGGAGAGGACGGTTGACGCTTTGATAGAAAACCCAAATGTTTCAAGAATTGTTTTTGTTCAACAGAAAAATTATAATTATGATTTCAGGGAAACTTCTACCCTTCTTGAAATTTCCCAATTGTATGTTTATCTCATAAGACAGGAAAGAATTTTATCCAAAGACAAATTGACCACTGGCTATGACCAGTTCTTTACCACGAGATATAATGAGATTTTTTCAATTTTGTATTCCTTGAAACGAGACCCCCTTGCTTCTTACCTTAACCTAAGAAATGACTTTGTTGAAGCAAAAATTCTTCTGGAAAAACTAAACCCGCAGTACAAAACTGATCAAGGCAATTATATTCGATTGCTTGAAAAGATTTTTACCATGCTCCAAAACACTAAATTGATTCAATCTCTACTAAACTATCTTCAGGATTATCAAAAAGGAGACAGGGAAATATACCACCGCGTTTTTGAGCCGGATGTTATTCCTAATTTCACTTTTACACGCCTTGTTTCTGAAATTCCAAATGATGTCGAAATTGTCAATCAATACAAGATTTCGGGCGATGATTATGATGAATCTGTTGTTACAATCTTAAAGAAGAAAAATGAATCAAAATTGATATATCATCTCCTTCCTCCTGAAAATTCTCTTGATGAAGAACATAATTTATTGCTTAATCTTGCGAAAAATGTTCTGATAGAGCATCAGCCAAAGGCAGAAGAATTCACAGATACAGAAAGAACAAGACAAGTTTTCTTTAATATTGCAAAAGATCTGCTCCAGGACCTTGCTCAAACAAAAAGCATAAATCTAAATTATTCGGACCTGAACAAATTAGCTAAAATTCTTGTAAGACATACTATCGGATTTGGACTAATTGAAGTTTTATTGCAGGATAAAAATATTCAAGATATAGTTTTGAATGCCCCGATTCCAACAACGAATATTTTTCTTAGACATGAAATTTATGATGAATGCTACACAAATATTCTCCCAAGCCAAGAAGATGTAGATTCTTGGGCCGCAAAATTCAGAATAATTTCAGGAAGGCCTCTTGATGAAGCAAATCCTGTTTTAGATACACAATTAGAAATTGACAATATGAGCGCGAGAATCGCTATAGTGCAGCCTCCTCTTTCTCCCAATGGGCTCGCTTATGCAATCAGAAGACACAGAGAAGAACCTTGGACCTTTCCCCTTTTTATAAAGAACAAAATGATGAACCCCCTTTCTGCTGGATTGATGAGCTTTTTAGTAGACGGCGGAAGAACAATCTTGATTGCAGGAACAAGGAGCTCAGGAAAAACCTCCCTTCTTGGGAGCTTGATGCTCGAGATTTTACCGACTACAAGAATTATTGTAGTTGAAGATACTCTTGAATTGCCTTTTGAATCCCTGAAAAAACTTAATTATGATATTCTCCAGATGAAAGTTCGTTCGGCGTTATTAAAGACAACAAACGAAGTTTCTGCAGAAGATGGAATAAGGACGAGCCTGAGACTGGGAGACAGCAGCTTGATTATCGGTGAAGTGAGAAGCGCAGAGGCAAAAGCATTATATGAAGCAATGAGAGTCGGCGCTTTGGCAAATACCGTAGCCGGAACAATTCATGGAGCTTCACCTTATGCGGTCTTTGACAGAGTTGTAAACGATTTAGAAGTTCCTGCTACAAGTTTCAAAGCAACAGATATTATTGCTGTTGCAAATCCCATAAAATCTCCTGATGGTTTGCATTCATGGAAAAGACTTTTGCAGATTTCTGAAGTAAGAAAACATTGGCAGAAAGATCCTCTTGAAGAAAATGGTTTCAGCGATCTGGTAAAATACAATGTAGAAAAGGATACACTTGAACCGAGCGAAGATTTGATTAATGGGGACAGCGAGGTTATCAAGGCTGTCGCGGAAAATGTAAAAGGTTGGGCAGGAAATTGGGATGCCGTTTATGATAATATCTTGCTCAGGGCAAATATAAAAGAAGAAATTGTAAAAGTCGCAGAAAAAACTGGAAGAGCAGAGCTATTGGAAGCAGCATTCAATGTCTCCGCTAATCAAGAATTTCACTCAATTTCTAATGATATCAGAGAAGAAATTGGCCTGCCTCTTTCAAACAGAGTTTTTCCTGCCTGGCAAAAATGGTTGAATCAGGAAATTAAGAAGAAAAAACTTTAACAAATTTTTTAAAGTCTAATTAGTTGTATAAGATGGGAGATTAAAATTAAGGAATAATGGCAAAGAAAGAAGGATTTGGAACATCATATATTAATGATGCAAAATCTCTTGAAGATGATGCTTCAATTATGAAATCCAAGCATCTAAAGGGAGCTCCAATAAAACCGGAAAGAATAGGTAAGCAATATGAGCAGGCTGGAGATTTGCGAAGAAAAGCACAAGATTTTATCGGAGCGGAAGATGATTATTTAGAGGCAAATAAGTATGGTTATGCTTATAGTCCTACAGATATGCAAAGAGTTAAAGGTAAGATAAATGGTTTGATTTCTGAGAAAAGGCTAACTCTAGGTTTACATCCAAGAGACCTTGAGGGAAGAGCATTTTCTTATCTTGCAATAATAAGTTTTGCCAGTGCTTTGCTTTCAATTTCATTAAAGTTAACTGGCTCAGTAATTGGCAGCTCTTCTAATAAAAGTACTTGGATAAGTCTTTGCTTATTTTTATTGGGATGCATGTTTGTATTCTTCTATTTTAGGGCGAAGAAGAAGTGAAAGTTTTATTAATTAATGAACTCTTTTCTGTTAAAAGAGGAAATGAATATGCAGCCTTATCAACAGCCCCCAATTCCGCCTGATGTTAATGATATTCTTAAGAAATATGGAAGCAAGATAGAAAGCCAGATTAATACTTCTAATGCGCAGAATAATAGCGGATACAGCCAAGCTTATTCTACATTTAAAGAAGAAATGGCCCCTGCATGGGTAAGATATGAAAAATGGTGCCACAGTCTCGGTAATATACTCAAATTAAAAATTTCTCAGAAAGATGAAATAAAAGTTCGAAGGAATATTGAAATTGCACATCTTGATATCGAGCCTTGGCAGGCCGTGACATTAAGCGCAGTCACATTCTTTCTAGTTTTTATTATCGGACTTTTTATTTCTGTTTCTATTTATGTCTTTACAGGAAATGCACCAGTTTTATTTTTTATAATGCTTGTCGTCTCTTCATTGTTTATGTATAATTATATCAGCGGCTTTCCGCAGAGGTTTGCAAATCAATGGAGATTGAAAGCATCTTCGCAAATGGTCCCCGCAATTTTGTATCTTGTAGTTTATATGAGGCATACATCCAATCTGGAACGAGCAATTTCATTTGCATCTGAACATCTTCAATATCCTCTTGCACTTGATTTCAAGAAAATATTTTATGATGTCGAAATTGGAAAATTTTCAACAATAAAAGATAGCCTTGATCACTATCTTGATGGATGGAGAGATTATTCTCCGGAATTTATAGAAGCTTTTCATTTGATTGAAAGCAGCTTATTTGAACCAGATGATAATAGCCGAGTTTTAACGCTTGAGAAAGGGTTGCAAGTCATTCTTGACGGGGTTTATGATCGAATGCTAAAATTTGTCCATGATGTAAGAAGCCCAATCCAAAGCACATACATGCTTGGGACTACATTGCCTGTTTTGGGGATGGCATTACTCCCCCTTGCGTCAATAATGGTCGGTAATTTATTGAATGCAACGGATGTTTTCATTTTGTATGACCTGATAATTCCCTTTCTTGCATTCTTTTTGATGAACAAGTATTTGCTGCTAAGACCCGGAGGTTATGGAGATACTAGCTTACTTGAAAGAAATCCTCTCTATGGAGAATACAAAAGCAGAGCGCCATATTACAAGGCTTTTTTATTGACTCTTCCCTTATTCCTTATTGGATTTTTGCCTCTTCTATGGGGATTTACTCCCTTGCCTCAATTATTAGGATTTCCAATTCCGGCTGGTGGAACTTTCCCGGATATAACCTTCTCTCAACTAGGCCTTGGAGTTCTTGGAAATAATGGGTTTTTCGGATTCATTGTGGCCACGGACGGATCAATAAAAGGACCTTTCGGAGCCGGATCTTTGATATTGGGCTTGTTCATTCCTTTGGGGCTTGCTTTATTCTTTTCAATCGCTTATAGAGAAAAAACAAAAAATTTGATCAAAGAAAGAGAGAACACAAAAGAGTTGGAAAGCGAATTCAATAATTCTTTATTTCAACTTGGAAACAGAATCGGCAATGGAACTCCTCCAGAACTGGTATTCGGAAGAGTTGCAGAATCGACAACAGGTCTGAAAACATCTGATTTTTTCAGAAGGGTAAATTATAATATCCAACAGGGCGGAATGAGTGTTGAAACTGCTATTTTTGATCCAAAGAGGGGAGCGATCAATTATTACCCTTCAGATTTAATTGCAACTAGCATGAGAATACTTGTTGAAGCTTCAAAGAAGGGCTTGAAAATTGCAGCAGTTAGCATTATGAGTATTTCAGAGTATGTAAAGAATATTCAAAAAATAACTGATCGTCTTAGAGATTTACTTGCCGAAATAATCTCTGATATGAAAAGCAATATGACTTTCCTTGCGCCTCTTCTTGCAGGTGTTGTCGTTGGACTTGCAGCCATGATAACAACTATTTTGACAAAATTGAATGTAGCCCAATTAAGCGGAAATGCTAGTTCTGGCCTTGGCAATTTAGGGAGTATTCTTTCACTGTTTGATTTGACTAATATGATTCCCCCCTATTATCTGCAAATTGCAATAGGCGTATATCTCGTTCAAATTATATTCATTTTGACTGGAACTCTTGTGACTATAGAATCTGGAGTAGACAAATTAGAAAAAGCAAATACAACAGGAAAGAATCTCAAAAAAGGGATTACACTTTATTTTGTAGTTGCTTTAATATCGACGCTTGCATTATTCATACTGTCTACACTGGTATTGGGAAATCTGGGAACTTAGTTAAAAAGATTTATTAATAAAACTTCTATTGCTTTAAAATGGTAAACAAAAGGGGGATTATATCTGAATTTCTTCCATGGCTATTGATTGCAGTAGCTGTTTTAGTTATCCTAATGATTACGATTTTTATCCTTAAAGGCCAAGGCTTTTCACTTATAGATAAAATTAAAGGGATTTTTGGCGGGTAAATGTCAGAGCTTACAATCTCCGAATTGATAAAGATTATTCTAGGGGTTCTAGTAGTTGTTGCGGTTATTTTGGCGTTATACTTCTTTTTCAAAAACCAAGTTATCGGATTTTTTGGCGGGTTTAATGTTTCTAAAATCTATTTACCCCTAGTTGGAAAATGAACAAGAAAGGTTTTTTACTCGGAGAAGAAACGGTAAAAATAATCCTTGCAGTAATTGCAATATTATTTCTCGTTATCTTCATTGTTTATCTTTACAATAGCTATTCGGGAAGTAAAGACCTCACTCAGGCAAAGGCCTCTTTGACACACTTAATAGATGATATAAACTCGGGTAGTACTCAGGAAATAATCTATAATCCTTCCGGATGGCTAATTGCCAGTTTCCCTGAAATAATCGGCGGCACCTATCCTATAGGCGGTTCAAAATATTATAGTGCTACTCTGAAACAATGCACAAGCAACAAGTGGGCTCATTGCCTGTGCTTATGCCCTGCAGCAACTTCACCTCCCGGTCCAGATGGCAAAATGCAGATAGAATCTGTAGACAGCATTGTAACTTCATGCGAATCTAAAGCAGTCTGTCAGGAAAGTGATTTCAACATAAACTATTTTGATTCTGGACTTAACCACCAGGAATGGAATGCATATTTAATGGATCCTATGCCCTTTACTTTATCAATAAATCAACAAACTAAAACAATCAGCATAGCAACAAATGGACCTTGAAACCTTAATAAAATATTTAATCTGGGTTGTATTTTTCGTTATTGTATTTGCAGGTTTGTATTTTATGCTTAGAAAATTTGGGATAATATGATATTTAAAAAGAAGGGAGAGATAACCACAGAACAAATTGTAATGATTATAGTTTTAATTGTAAGTTTTATTGTCATACTTTATTTTTTTTTCAGGTTAAATTTGGGTGGAACAACTAACGATGAAGTCTGCCACAATTCTGTTGTTCTTAAATCAAAAAGTTCGGGGATAGCAGGGGATTTAACTTGTAAAACAGACTACATTTGCATTTCAGGAGGAGGAAAATGTGCGAATATCAATCCGACATCTACTGTAACTGTTGATGCGGCAAATAAGAATGAGATAATGAAGGCTATAGCCGATCAAATTGCGAATTGCTGGTACAATTTTGGAGAAGGAAAAATAAATTACTTAAGTATCGGTGATAAGAGCCCCCTCACAAAAACAACCTGCGCCTTATGCTCTACTATTGCATTTGATGACCAAATCTTAAGTAAAAATTATGATATTACTTATAATGAATTTTACAATTATCTGATAAACACACAAAAAGACAGCAGCCAGACATACATGAATTACCTTTATGGTGTTAGCGATATAAATGCCTTGGAAGCAACAAATTCTATCACGAGAGATGTTGTAACTGCAAATCTAAACAATAACATTCTTGCAAACGGACAATATGGTATATTAACAGGTTACACTACGGGGGTAGCATGGGGTTTGTTAAGTAATACTTTAATTTATCCTTCTTACATCCCCTCAAATCAGATATCTTCAGAGTTGAAATGCGGAGATTTTATCACAACGGCATCTTAACATTTATTAATATCTTTGATAATAAGGCTATATGAAAAATAAAAAGGGAATAACTCTTCTCTTGGAAAATATTATTTTCATAATTCTTAATCTTATATTCATCGCGATTCTGATTTTCTTTTTGATTTCAAAATCGGGTAGTGCTGCAGTTCTTGAAGAAAAATACGCAAAAGAAATTGCATTAGTCCTTGATTCTTCAAAGCCCGGAATGATAATTAGCATGAATATGGCAGATGCTATATCTACTGCAGAACAAAACTTCGGAAAAAATAGTGTAAATGACAGCATTGTAACTTTATCCAGAAATGTTGTGACTGTAAAACTTCGTGGTACGGGGGGATATTCTTATTCTTTTTTCAATAATATTACGATTACAAACCATTATCTAGACAAAGTAAATAATCAGTATCTATTTTTCATAGGAGATTATAATGGATAAAAAGGGTGCCGATACAATCCTGACGGTTTATTGGTTTTTGATCATTTTCCTTGTAGCAGGGGCTGTTGTTTACATGGCTTTTTTATTCTATGGTACACCATTTGATATAAGAAATACAGAGGGGAGAATTCTGGGGGACCAAATTGCAAACTGCTTAACGGATCAGGGTTATATTAATAATCAAATTTTTTCATCAGATTTTCAAAATAATTTTCTTAATAATTGCCATATAAACTTTACCACAGAAGATTTTTCAGATTGGAAAAATAATCCTCAATATTATGTTGAAGCGGAAGTCTACCAATTTAATTCCAATTCTCAACAACAATCTTACGGGGAATCTGGAAATTCTGTTTCTTCTAATATTGGCGATGAGCTGTTGAATATTTCTGCAGGAGATATAAACCTAAAGAGTGCTTGGGAAGCGATAATGCCTTCCACTGGATTCTTAGGTTTGAATTTGAATAAAAGAAATGTTAATACAATTGTTGTTCATGCTACCGAAGGAGCAGATGCTCTTGGAGCTATTGAAGCGCTTTCAACTGCAGACTTGAGCATATCCTATATAATTGATAGGGATGGGACAATTATTACTGCTAATAACGTGAATCAATTTGCACCGGCACAGTATACAAATGCGCTTGTACCTGAAAGTGTTATTGCTCAGCATGTCGGATGTTTTGATACGAGATCAAATACTCAGAGGCCCGATTGCTATAAAGTCGCACCAAACTGCATTGATTCAAATGGCTTGTTGGCTACAAGCTGTCAAGCACTAAGCAATCCCCCACAAAGTGATTTTTGTTGCATTAATGGATTTAATCCTAAATCTATCGGAATAGAACTTGTCAACTTGGGGGGTTCATGCGGTGATCCAAGTTATGCTAATTCTCAATATTGCAAAGGTTCTGCAACTATTGATGGAAAACAATGGGAAACTTATACAGACGCTCAGATAAATTCGCTTGTGACATTAGTTTCGGATATTTCGTCTAGATATAACATTCCTCTTGATAGAGCCAATATTATAGGACATTATCAAGTAACTACCTATAAAACAGACCCCGGCCCACAGTTCCCCTGGGATACATTCATGCAAGAATTAAATGCTCGAGGGGCTGTTTCAATAACTTCTTCAACTGTGACTGCAGGACAGCAGCAGAGAAGTTTCTATGCTCTTGATAAAAATGGGAACCAATATTTAGTCAAGGTACTAGCCCTTGTCGGCAAGACAGAAAAAAATGCAAAATAAAAAAGCACAAATCGCAGAAACAACTACGTGGATATTTGCAACTTTAATAATCTTAGTCGTACTTATTGTCTCTGTTTTTTTATCTTCTCTTGTCGGACAGAACAAGATTTTTCCTTCAACAAATAAATTTGATCTGTTCGCAGACAAATCTTTGACTTCTTATTTATTGACTAAAGACACTAATGGGGTACCAATTTATAACGAAATAAATTCAGAGGGACAATTAAACAGTTTTAATGGAAATTTAGCTCAAAAAATATTTACTACTCTTTATAGCGGGTATTATAATAATATTTTTTTGGGGATTGGGACTTTTGGAGCAGTTTGCATACCCCCCTCAAATGCCCTTGGAACGGGATTTTGTACTTATGACAATAAGTATTTTGTTTCTCCCTCGACTGCAGGAAATCCTGTTGCTGATGACAAAACCGAGGGGGTTATACTGCTTATTTATTTAATAAATAATAAAAATTTACAATTAGTACTATGGCATTAATAAAAAACAGTAAAGGAGATGTATCAATCACTATCTTGGTTATTGGAGTATTTGTAATCAGCGCTCTTGCGATAATTAGCTTCCTTTTATACAATCAAAAAATTCAAAGCGGTTTTGTGAATACGGAAATATTTGAAAATCTATCTTCGCAAATAGAAAATTATTATTTTTATATCCATCTTGGAATGTCTCCACAACAAGCAGCTACCAACATTGGCGCGCAATTGCAAGGCAATCAACTAATTATTAATGCAGAACAGAAAGCAGACTCGACAATCTTTGGCTCCATAACTGGCGGTAATTCTAATGCAATTATCTCTGTGAAATACATATTTGACTTAAATAAATAAAAAGTTTTATAAACAAATCAAACCTAATCAGAGAATGAATGAAAGAGGTCAGGAATTAAGCACAAGTACGATAATACTCATTATTTTAGGCGTTATAATCCTTGTAGTTCTTGTTATTGGTTTTACAATTGGATGGAATAAGATTATTCCTTATGTTTCTTCAAGTAATACAAATACTGTTTCAACACAATGTCTCGCAGCTTGCTCTACAAATAGTGTCTACGATTTTTGTTCAA